>JALYXB010000099.1 GCA_030947305.1 Actinomycetota bacterium
GCGCAGCGCCGCCACGTCACCGGCACGGCTGATCGCTACCTCTGCCAGATTCATCCACCGCGACAGCTGCCGTAGCTCGTCACCTCTGGGCGAGCGGGCAGTGCGGTAGTACAGCGCGAATGTGCCGAGCACCTCATCGGTCCGCCCGATGATCGGCACCGACCAGCAGGCTCGGAGACCGGCGGCCAGCGCCAGCTCGCGGTAGTCGGTCCAGCGCGGGTCGGTGACGATGTCCTCGACGACCACCGTCTCCCTGGTGTACGCGGCGGTGCCGCAGGATCCGACGTTGGGGCCGATGCGCAGCCCGTCGATAGCGTCTCGATAGGCGAGCGGCAGATTCGGCCACGCGCCGTGATGCAGAACTCCGCCCTCCAGCAGCAGGATCGAGCAGACGGTCGATGGTATCGACGCCTCTACCGCGCGTGCGAGGGTGTCAAGGATCAGCGGCAAGGCTGCCCCCTCGACGATCAACTCCAAGATCGCGGTGTGCGCCGCCAGCAGCGCATCCCGGCTCTCCAACTGCAGCCGGCTGCGACGCAGCTCCAACAGTGCCATCGCGCGCAGCCCGAACTCTTCCAGGGTGGCGATCTCGTCGGCGGTCGGCTGTTTTGGCGTGACGTCCCAGACACACAACACGCCAATGGCTTCGCCGTCTTCAGATATCAGTGGCACGCCGGCGTAATACCGCACGTGGTGCGGTCCGTCGACACTGGGATGATGGGCGAACCGGGCCGACGTTTTGGTGTCGGGAATCACCGTGGTGCTACGGTCGGCGGCGACCTCGGCGCACATCGCCTCCTGCGGGGTTCTGCTGGTGCCCTGATCGGCAGTGGCCGCCATCAGCCAGACCCGGCCGGGGGTGACCACGGTGAGTTCCGCGTGCGGCGTGCCCATCCGTTGGGCAAGGACTGCGACCAACTCGTCGAACACCGGCTCCGCGGCGCTGTCCAGGATCTGGTAACGCTCCAGCGCGGGAGAGTGAGCGCCGGCGGCAGTGGAAACGCCGGCATCAGAGCCGCTCGCGTTCGTGGGGCCGATTTCTTGGCCGCCCCCGCTGGTGGTCGGCGGCCGCCTGTGCGCAATGACCACGGCCCCTACCTCTCTGTTCCCCCGGTACCGCACGTCCGAGGCACTAATCAAGCGTTGCCCGAGCCCATTGACCAGATGCTAGGTCGCCTCTCACCGACAGTGATCCTTCGCGAACGACTTTCACCCGTCTGGTGGGCAGCACCGTGACAGCATTCCCTCAGCCGATCACCCGTTCGATGGCTTCGCCGAAGACCTCGGCGATTCCGCGATAGCCGCGGTCGTTCGGGTGAAACCTGTCGGCCGCGAGTTTGTTCCGCCAGTTGCGAGTGCGCGGGTCGCGCAGTTCGGCCAAGACCAGGCCTTGCTCGGTAACGGCATCGTCGATCATCCGGTTGACTCGCAGCGCCGCCCGATAGCCGCCCGGCTGGTTGCCGACGACCGTGCCAACCGGCAATCGCGCGAGCAGGGTGGCCAGGTCGCCGGACAGCGACTTGCGCAGCCGCGGGCTCATCAGATCGTTGGAACCGATCAGCAGAGTGATCAATTCTGGCGGCTCTGCCAGCCCTTCCAGCACTGGCAACTGGCGGTCAAGGACGTCACGCACCCGGCCGCCGTTGATGGCGAGATTCAACACCCTCCACCCCGTCATCCCGGTGGCGAGCTGTCCGACCCAACCCTGATCGGGTGCGGACGCACCGATGCCAAGCGTCATGGAGTCGCCGAGAGCCACCCACAGCGGTCCGCCCACCTCGCTCGATGGCGCCAGCACCTCGGCATTGCGTCGGCGCCATGCGTCGGCGAAGGGCGCCACCTGTTGCTGCACCGAACGCACTCCCGGCAATGCCAAGGAAGCCAGCGAAACGAACCTGCCGGGCGCGCGGCCGGACAGATTGGAAAAGTCGTTCTGCACGTCGGTGTCAGGTCCTGTCGCTGGCGGATCGTGGCATGATGCCCGCTCGGGTTCGATGCCCGGCGGTGCCCGCGGGATTTCTGCTGGCCGGCGGGCTAGACTCACCGTATGGCACGGTCCCTGCTCCTTCCCAGGCCGCGCTGAGCAGGACTCGCACACTCGACGCGGGCCTGGACAGCGCGGCCATCCCTCCACGCCAATGCGGCGGCTCGGAGGGATTTCTGCTGTTCGGACCAATTCGCTCACAGCCCGGGAAGCCCCCAAGGAGAACCCGATGACCACCTACGATGCGCCAGGCACGGCCGCCGCCGCCGAGCACATCTCCAAGGACGTCCCGCCGCACCGGTACACCGCGGAGTTGGCCAATAAGATCGAGAACAAGTGGCAACTGTTCTGGGAGGCCAACGGCACGTTCCACGCCCCGAACCCGGTCGGCGACCTGGCGCCCACCGATGGTTCGCCCGTTCCGGCCGACAAGACGTATGTGCTGGACATGTTCCCCTACCCGTCCGGCAAGGGACTGCACGTCGGGCATCCGCTGGGCTACATCGGCACCGATGTCTTGGGTCGCTTTCTGCGCATGACGGGTCGCAACGTGCTGCACACAGTAGGGTTCGATGCCTTCGGGTTGCCGGCCGAGCAGTACGCGATCCGTACCGGCACCCACCCGCGGGTGACGACGGGGCAGAACGTCGAGCGCTATCGAACCCAGCTACGGCGGCTGGGGTTCGCGCACGACTCCCGCCGCAGCGTTGCCACCACCGATCCGGAGTTCGTGCACTGGACGCAGTGGATCTTCATCCAGCTGTTCGAGGCGTTCTACGACCAGGCAGCCGACCGGGCGCGGCCGATCGCCGACCTGGTCGGCGAGTTCACCGCCGGCGCCCGAGAGGTGCCTGGTGGCACGACCTGGGCAGAGCTGACCAGGGTGCAGCAGGCCGCCATCATCGACGACCACCGGCTGGTCTACATCGCCGAGGCCCCGGTCAACTGGTGCCCCGGCCTGGGCACGGTGCTGTCCAACGAGGAGGTGACCCCGGAGGGCCGCAGCGAGATCGGCAACTTCCCGGTGTTCCGCCGCAGCATGCGGCAGTGGATGATGCGCATCACCGCATATGCCGACAGGCTAATCGACGACCTGGATCGACTGGATTGGCCGGATTCGGTAAAAGCCATGCAGCGCAACTGGATCGGCCGAGCGACCGGCGCGACGATCGGCTTCCCCATCGTCACCGACGCCGCTACTTCCGACCGACACGGAGCCGCGCCGGCCACCATCGAGGTGTACACGACCAGGCCGGACACGCTGTTCGGGGCGACCTACCTGGTGTTGGCGCCCGAGCATCCGCTGGTGGACGAGATCACCACGGCCGCTTGGCCTTCCGGCGTCGACCCGTCCTGGACGGGCAGCACGCCCGGACCGGCCGACGCAGTCGGCGAATACCGACTGGCCGCCTCCCGCAAGTCCGACCTGGACCGGCTGGGGGCACCTCCCGCCGGCGGGGGAGAGAACAAGGTGAAGACCGGCGTGTTCACCGGCGCCTACGCGGTGAACCCGGCAACCGGGACCCATGTGCCGGTGTTCATCGCCGACTATGTGTTGATGGGCTACGGAACCGGCGCGATCATGGCCGTGCCCGGCCAGGACACCCGCGACATCGAATTCGCGCACGCCTTCGGGTTGCCGGTCGTCCCGACCGTGCAGCGGCCGGCCGGGTTCCCGGACGACCAGGCCTACACAGGCGACGGTCCGGCGGTGAACAGCAGCAACGACGAGCTGTCGGTGAACGGCATGGGCGTCGCCCAGGCCAAGGCGACCATGACGAAGTGGTTGCAGGACAGGGGCTTCGGTCGGCCACAGACGCAGTACAAGCTGCGCGACTGGTTGTTCTCCCGACAGCGGTACTGGGGCGAGCCGTTCCCGATCGTTTACGACGCGGACGGCGTCACGCATTCGTTACCGGCCAGTGAGCTGCCGCTGACGTTGCCGGAGATCGCCGACTATTCACCGGCGAAGCTGGACCCGAACGATCCGAACACCAACCCGACGCCGCCGCTGGCCAAGGCTACCCAGTGGGGCACCGTCACGCTGGATCTGGGTGACGGCGAGCAGAGCTACACCCGCGAGCTGAACGTGATGCCGCAGTGGGCCGGCTCCTGTTGGTACGAGATGCGCTACCTGGATCCGCACAACAACAAAACGTTCTGCGACCCGCAGATCGAGCAGTACTGGATGGGTAAGAACCCCGAACGTCCGGACGACACCGGCGGTGTTGATCTGTATGTCGGCGGTGTCGAGCACGCGGTGCTGCACCTGCTGTATGCAAGGTTCTGGCACAAGGCGCTGTTCGACCTGGGCCACGTGTCCAGTGAGGAGCCGTTCCGCAGGCTGTTCAACCAGGGCTACATCCAGGCCTACGCCTACACCGACGCCCGTGGCGCTTACGTTCCGGCCGAGCGGGTCGTCGAGCCGACGCCAGGGGTGTTCGAGTTCAACGGCGAGCCGGTGAATCGCGAGTACGGGAAGATGGGTAAGTCGCTGAACAACGTGGTGACCCCGGACGACATCTGCAACGCCTACGGAGCCGACGTGTTCCGGATGTACGAGATGTCGATGGGACCAATGGACATCTCCCGCCCGTGGCAGACCCGCGACGTCGTCGGATCGCAACGGTACCTGCAACGGCTATGGCGCACCGTGATCGACGAGAACACCGGCGAGGTAAGGATTCCCGCCGCAGGTACGGACGGGCGCGCCGACGAGCCGACCGACACGGTCGAGACGCTGCAGCTGTTGCACCGGACCATCGACGGCGTCCGCCGTGACTATGCCGGGATGCTGTACAACACGGCCATCGCCAAGCTGATCGTGTTGACCAACCACATCACCAAGAGTGGCAACCCGCCGTCGCGTCAGGTGGCAGAGGCGCTGGTACTGATGACGGCTCCGCTGGCGCCCCATGTCTGCGAGGAACTGTGGAATCGATTGGGGCACAAGAAGTCGCTGGCCCGCGGCCCATTCCCGTTGGCGGCCAAGGAGTTTCTTCTCGACCAGACCATCGAGTATCCGATCCAGCTGAAGGGCAAGGTGCGCTCGAGGATCACCGTCGCTGCCGGCGCCGACACCGCGACCGTCGAGGCGGCCGCGCTGGCCGATGAGAAGATCCAAGAAGCGCTGACGCTGCTGGGCGTCTCGGCCCCGAAGAAGATCGTCATTGTGCCCGGCCGGATGGTCTCGATCGTCCCATGACCAGCTCGAGGCGCTGACCGGCGCCGTCGGGTCGGCTGGCTATCATCCGGGTATGACGGATCTCGATCTCACCAGCCGGAGTGCAGCGCGGGGTGGGTCGCGTCCACTGCGCGCGTATGTTGCCGAACCTGTCGGTGATGGGCCGTGGCCAGGCATGGTGGTGGTGCACGAGATCTTCGGGCTGGACGACGAGGCGCGCAGGCACACCGACAGGATCGCCGCGATGGGCTATCTGGCGGTCGCCGTCGATCTGTTCAGCCAGGGTGGCACTCGCCGCTGCCTTGTCGCCACCATGAGGTCATTGTCCAGCGGCCAGGGACGGCCGTTTGTCGACATCGAGGTGGGCCGGCAGTGGCTGCTCGACAACGAGCAGTGCTCGGGCAAGATCGGCGTCATCGGATTTTGCATGGGCGGCGGATTTGCGTTGATCGCGGCCGCCGGCGGCTTCGACGTGAGCTCCGCCAACTACGGGCAGCTGCCCCGCAATCTGGACCAGTGGGCCGCCGGCGCCTGCCCGATAGTCGGCTCCTACGGCGCCAGGGACCGATCATTGAAAGGCGCAGCGTCCACACTCGAGGCGGCGCTGCAGAAGGCCGGCGTCGAACACGACGTGAAGGAGTATCCCTCGGCCAGCCATGCTTTTCTCAACGAGAAGCCGAGCGGACCGCTGCTGCTGCGGCCGCTGTTGCGGGTGATGGGGATCGGCCCGGAACCGGTCGCGGCCGTAGACGCCTGGCGCCGGATCGAGACCTTCCTCGGCACACACTTGCGGTGACCCGAGTCCGATCCGGACACCGTGCTCTGCCTGCCCGGGTCACTGCTGATCGCGCTGACAACCCACTGGCGTCGACCATGCCGGTTTCGCCAGATACCGGATGACAGCGGGGACCGGAGGGTGACAGGCTCGAGCCGTGGGCCACCTGGAGATCAACTCGGTCAGTTTCGACCTGCCGGACGGACGGCCGCTGCTCAGGGATGTCAGCCTGCGGGTCGGCGAGGGAGCCAAGGTCGCGCTGATCGGGCCCAACGGCACCGGTAAGACCACGCTGGCGCTGATCGTGGCCGGCGTCCTGCAGGCCGCCGAGGGCGCCGTCACCCGGTCCGGTGAGCTGGGTGTCATGCCGCAGTTCATCGGTTCGGTGCGCGACGACTCCACGGTCCGCGATCTGCTGATATCTGTTGCACCGCAGGCGATCCGAGAAGCAGCGGCGGAGATCGACCGTACCGAGCTGCTGATGATGGACCGTGATTCGGAGGCCGATCAAATTGCCTACGCGCAGGCGCTGGCCGACTGGTCGGACGCCGGCGGTCACGATTTCGAGATAAAATGGGACGTCTGTACCGTCGCCGCTCTCGGCATCCCGTACGACAGGGCGCAGTATCGCAGCGTCAACTCGCTGTCCGGTGGCGAGCAGAAGCGGCTGGTAGCACAGGCCCTGCTGGGTGGCACCGACGAGGTGCTGCTGCTGGACGAGCCGGACAACTACCTGGACGTCCCCGCCAAGCGGGAACTGGAGCAGACGCTCATCGACTCGCCGAAGACCGTACTGTTCGTCAGCCACGATCGCGAGTTGCTGGACAGGGTGGCGACCCGCATCGCCACCCTGGAGCCCGGTGCGGCCGGCAGCACACTGTGGGTGCACGCCGGCCGGTTCTCCACCTATCACCAGGCCAGGGCCGATCGGTTCGCCAAGCTCGATGAGATGCGCCGGCGCTGGGACGAGGAGCACGCCAAGATCAAGACGCTGCTGCAGATGTACAAGCAGAAGGCTGCCTACAACTCGGATATGGCTTCTCGCTACCACTCCGCTCAGACCCGGCTGCGCCGGTTCGAAGCCGCCGGGCCGCCGGAGGCATTGCCGTTCACCCAGCACGACCAGATGCGGCTTTCCGGCGGCCGGACCGCCAAGCGGGCAGTGGTCTGCCAGCAGCTGGAACTTACCGGTTTCGGGGACCCACCCGTCGGTGCGCCACTGCCAGCCGGCGGGGGGATAAAACCGTTCGACCTTGAGGTGTTCTTCGGCGAGCGGGTGACGGTGCTCGGCAGCAACGGGTCCGGCAAGTCGCACTTCCTGCGGCTGCTGGCCGCCGGCGGCAGCAGCCCGGAGCCGGAGCACCTACCGGTCGGCGACATTCAACCGAAACCCGTGCAGCACAAGGGGATTGCCCGACTCGGGTCGAGGGTGCGGCCGGGATGGTTCGCCCAGACTCACCTGCATCCGAGTCTGCTGGGCCGCACCCTGCTGGAGATCCTGCACCGGGGTGACTCCCACCGCCGCGGCATGCCGCGCGAGGAAGCGTCCAGAGCGCTCGATCGCTACGAGCTGGCTAGGGCGAGCGAGCAGACCTTCGAGCTACTCTCCGGCGGCCAACAGGCGCGCTTCCAGATTCTGCTCCTGGAATTGTCCGGTGCGACCTTGCTGTTGCTCGACGAGCCGACCGACAACCTGGACCTGCACTCGGCCGACGCGCTGGAACATGCGCTCGACGCCTTCGAGGGAACGGTGCTGGCCGTCACCCACGACCGCTGGTTCGCCCGCGGCTTCGACCGGCACCTGGTCTTCGGCGCCGACGGCAACGTCTTCGAATCCGACGAACCAGTCTGGGACGAAACCAGGTTGCGCCGCAGCCGTTGACGCGCCTGGCCAACGGCTGCCGCCCGACACCGCCGAAGGCAGGGATCGCCAGCGGGCGCGCGAGCGTGCACACTGACCAATGTGGAGCACTACGACCTGGTGGTGATCGGTTCCGGCCCGGCCGGCCAGAAGGCCGCGATCGCGGCAGCGAAACTGGGCCGGCGGGCGGCGGTGGTCGAACGCCGGGACATGGTCGGTGGGGTGTGCATCAACACCGGCACTATTCCGTCCAAGACGCTGCGCGAGGCGGTGCTCTACCTGACCGGTCTGAGCCAGCGGGAGCTGTACGGCCAGTCCTACCGGCTGAAGAGTGACATCACCGTTTCCGACCTGTCGGCACGTACCCAGCATGTGATCGACCGCGAGATCGACGTGATCCGCAATCAGTTGTCCCGCAACAAGGTTGCCCTGTTGCCCGGGATGGCGCGGTTCACCTCGCCGCACGAGATCGCTATCGACGACGGCACCGGCGTCGATCGTGAGGTGAGCGGCGACAAGATCGTCATCGCGGTCGGCACCAAGCCGGCCCGGCCGTCAACGGTGGACTTCGACGGGATGACGATCGTCGACTCCGACCAGATCCTGAACATGGATCACGTGCCCAACTCTATGGTGGTGGTCGGTGCCGGGGTGATCGGAATCGAGTACGCGTCGATGTTCGCTGCGCTCGGCACCAAGGTGACGGTGGTGGAGAAACGCCCTGCAATGCTGGACTTCTGCGACCGGGAGATCGTCGAGGCGCTTCAGTATCAGCTGCGCGACCAGGCCGTCACCTTCCGGTTCGGCGAGAGCGTCAAAACCGTCGAGAAGCATGACGCGGGCACCCTCACCATCCTGGAATCCGGCAAGCGGATCCCGGGTGACACGGTGCTGTACTCCGCCGGCCGGCAGGGGGTGACGGACGCCCTCGATCTGGAGAAGGCGGGCATCGTGGCCGCCGACCGCGGCCGGATCGAGGTGGATGAGCACTTTCGTACCTCCGCCGAGCACATTTATGCGGTGGGCGACGTGATCGGCTTCCCGGCACTGGCCGCGACGTCGATGGAACAGGGCAGGCGGGCCGCCTACCACGCGTTCGGCGAGCCGGTCGGCGCCACCAACATTGACGTGCAACCCATTGGTATCTATACGATTCCAGAAATCAGCTATGTCGGGAGCAGCGAGGACGCGCTCACTGGCGATAACGTGCCGTTCGAGGTCGGCGTTGCTCGCTACCGCGAGCTGGCCCGTGGCGCGATTCTCGGCGACTCGTACGGAATGCTCAAATTGCTGGTGCACGCAGAGAATCGAAAGCTGTTGGGAGTTCACGTCTTCGGCACCAACGCCACCGAACTGGTGCACATCGGCCAGACGGTGATGGGTCTGGGCGGCACCGTCGACTATTTGGTCGACGCGGTCTTCAACTACCCGACGCTGGCCGAGTCCTACAAGGTGGCCGCGCTCGATGCCGCCAACAAGATGCGGGCCATCGCCAGGGTGACGGGCGATTCCACCCCCGCTCCGCTGCCGGAGTAGGCACCCTCGAGCGAGTCGCCCGATCACCACCCCCAGCATGTCCGGGTGGAGCTCGCGTCAGAGTTGCTTGTTGGCCTGTCGAAGTTCCTTTGACGAGAAGACGCCGGCGCCGCCGGCCAGGATGATCCCGATGATGTCCGGGGTGATCCCGCCGAACGTCAGCAGCATGCCGAGCACCGCGGCACCGGTGGCGCCCAGCGCGACCGGCATCCGCTTCTTGACGCGCACCTGGGTGGCGGCGCCGCCGGCGCGCTTGGCCGCAACCCGGTCCAGCTGCCACAGGAAGCCGGTGTAGCCGAGCGTGGCCAACAGCCCGACCAGCGTGACGAAGAAGGCGATGACGCCGATGACGGTTCCCATAAAATGACTCCTTGCTGATCCTGCCGATGCTGGGCACTACCTCCAGCGTGCACTACCTCAGCGCGCGGCCGCCGGCAAAAGTTCCTCGACCTGCTTCCAGCCATCGCGGCGGACAGCGCGGGTCTGACGGTTGCCGTCAGATCTGGCGGCCGCGCCGGTCCGTACAGCCAAGCCGTCGGCGCCGGATTCATCCATAACATTCCGACAGCTGAGGGACGGCCGAACCGGCCGCGGGTAATCTCGTACGCGTGCGAACGCAGCGAGGACTGGTCGACTACGCGTTGCAGCGGCGCGCCGTCCTGGCCGAAGTGATGTCCGGCCGGACCGGAGTGTCGGACGTCTGCGACGCGTCCCCGTACCTGATCCGCGCCGCCAAGTTCCATGGCGTGCCCACCGACCTCACCTGCCCCGTCTGTCGCAAGGAGCGGCTGATCAACGTGTTTTGGATCTACGGGGACGAGATCAAGCACATGGCGGGCTCCGCGCGGACGCCGCCGGAACTGGAACGGATGGCCGGTTCATATGGCGAGTTCAGTGTGTATCAGGTCGAGGTCTGCCGCACCTGCTCGTGGAACCACCTGGTCGCCTCGTTCGTGATGGGGTCGAACGGGGCCGACGAATTGCCCCGCCGCGGCCGTCGCAGCGCCGCCAAGTAAGGCCGAACGTCATCTGGGCCGCCAACAATGCGGCAACCGGCGCCCGCGGCGACCTTCGATCAGTAGGCTCGCCCGAGTGAGCGGTCCGAACACCGGCAATGAGTCGGGGGTGCACGAGCCGGCGGAACCCGCGGTCGATGACGGTCGCCCGGTCGCCGCCGCCTCGTCGTCGTCGCCGCGCGATCAGCCGGCGCCCGACGTGGCACCCCACTGCTCCGATCGCCGCCCCGCTACCGCCGCCTCGCTCGGCCCGCGCGACCGCGTCATCCCGTCGTGGACAGATCCGACCGTCCGCCGCGCCTCCGACCTGATAGGCGGTCCGCTCGGCCGGCATGCGCAGGTCGGCCGCAACACCCTGTTCACGCCATTGCGGGTCTGTCTGCTGATGGCGATCACCGTGCTGATCCTCGGCTGGATGGTCAAGTCGCCATGTATCCAACAGAGCGGCCAGCCGGCCAGCCTCGACCAATCCGGCCAGCGTCCCTGGATGACGGGCTGCTACAACGACGTGGTGCCGCTGTACGGCAGTCGCGGTTTCAACCGGCCGAAGGATTTCCCGTACGGGAACTCCTTCATCGAGCTGACGGCCGGCGGCGAGAAGCGCATCTACCCGCTCGACGGCATTCACACCGCCGGCAACAGCATCGAGTCGGTGACGTCCAGCGGGACGGTGACGCTGTCCAACGACGACATCGTCGGTGATGCCGACACCGGTTATCAGCAGGTCGAGGACGGCCGGCTGGTCCCTGTGCCGAGCATCAGCAGCCTCGGCCAGGTGCGCTACCTGGAGTACCCGGTGCTGACAGGGCTGTTCCAGTGGGGAGCGAGCTGGGCGACCTACGGCTACCTGAACATGGCCAAGTCCACGGGCGTCGTTCCGGTCCCGCTCGACGTCGCGGCCTACTTCACTATCGGTGCGCTGTTCTTGGCGCTGTTGTATCTGTGGGCGGTGGTGTGCACCGCGCGGTTGTCCCGCAAACGGATCTGGGATACCGCGATCATGTGCCTGTCCCCGCTGCTGATCGTGCACGCCTTCACCAACTGGGATCTGGTCGCGGTGGGGCTGTGTGCCGTCGGGATGTGGGCGTGGGCACAAAAAAGACCCGTGTCTTCCGGAGTGCTGTTGGGGCTCGGGATGGCGGCCAAGCTGTATCCGATCCTATTGTTGGGGCCGCTTCTGGTGTTGTGCCTGCGGGCCGGCAAAATGGGCTCCTGGGTCAAGGCGTTGGTCGGCGCCGGCGTCGCCTGGTTGATCGTCGACGTGCCGGTGATTCGGTTATATCCGCATGCCTGGGGTGAATTCTTCCGACTCAACTCACAACGGCCGCCGGAGTGGGATTCCTGGTATTTCCTGTTCGCCCACCTCACCGGCTCGTCGATCTGGAACAACGCACCCGGCGCCGATTCGCCGACGTTCCTCAATGACCTGTCGCTGGGTCTGTTCTTGGCGGCCTGCGCCGCGATCGGCTGGTTCGCGTTGTCGGTGCGGCGCCGGCCCCGATTCGCGCAGCTGGCGTTCCTGGTGGTGGCGGCCTTCCTGCTGACGAACAAGGTGTGGTCGCCGCAGTACTCGATCTGGTTGGTGCCTCTGGTGGCGCTTGCGTTGCCCCGATGGCGGCCGGTCCTCATCTGGCAGGTGTCCGAAGTTGTCTGTTGGATGCTGCTGATGTTCCAGTTCGCCGGTGTCGGCAACAAGGGACTGTCGGTGGAGCCTTTCGTCGGTGCTGCCATCATTCGCGGCGCCCTGGTGCTGATGCTGGTGGCCATGGTCTTCAGGGAGATGCTGCGGCCGGACATGGATCTGGTGCGGCAAACCGGCGACGACGACCCGAGTGGCGGGGTGCTGGAAGACGCGCCGGACCACTTCACCCTGCCGTCGATTCCGAGGTTGCTCGGGCGAGGTCGACATGCTGGTCACGCCGACGCCGGCGCCGACGCGGATGTTGACGCAGACGCTGCGTTCCGCGCCCATGGAGAGTCGCCGGTCGGCAATGGCGGTCCGCACGCCGCTGACACCGAGCCAGTCACCGCGCCTGTCGCGTCCAGCTGATCCGCTGGCAGGGGTAGTTCGGCCTGCCGATCTTTGGGGTCAGCCCGATGCGCTTGGGCGGTCAGCGAGCCGGATGACGAACTTCAGGCCACTCCAGGTGGCGTGGATGGCGCACACCTTCACATCGACCCGGCCATGGGACAGGCCGTGGGCGCGGACCGCGTTCTCGGTGAGATCGGTGGCCACCCCGGACGACTTCTTCGGCCAGCAGGCCCAGATCATCCCGTCGGGGCCGTGCCGGCCGGCGGCCGCGGAGAATCGCCGATGCAGCGTGGCCAGGTCAGGGCAGAACAACAGCACCACGTCGAACTGCGCCTTCCCGGTGGCCCTGGTGATGAACGGGGCGCCCAGCTGGAACCCGTCCGGCGCGCCGAGAACCAGGACCCGGTGCTCGGGCTTGATGCCCAGTTTGCGTGGCAGTGGCGTCTGCGAGTACCCAGCGGTTTCTGGCACACCTCAGTATGCGATCGGAGCGGCCTGTTTTCGCTGATAGACTGCTGGGCGGCCCGCCTGGTCAAACCTGACAGTTGGCGGGCAGCATGCTGTTGGACCGGTCCGTGTGACCAGTCCTTGCATCACCCTCCTGCCGCGGAAAGACCTCGGCCGATGAGTCCATAGGAGGTGCACGTGAGCGTTTCGACTGCTCCACGTCACTATGAGCTGTTGCTCATCCTCGATCCAAACCTCGACGAGCGCACGGTTGCTCCGTCGATCGACACATTCCTCAACGTGGTGCGCCAGGCCAAGGGCACCGTCGAGAACGTCGACATCTGGGGCAAGCGCCGGCTGTCCTACGAGATCCGCAAGCAGGCCGAGGGTATCTACGCCGTCATCGACGTCAACTGCACCTCCGACGTGGTGACCGAACTCGATCGTCAGCTGAACCTGAACGAGTCGGTGCTGCGCACCAAGATCACCCGGCCGCTGCCCGTCACACCGGTTGTCAAACAGGCTGCCAAACCGGCTGTCAACTCGGCTGTCAAACCGGCAACGGCCTCACAGACCAAGGGAAGTTGAGGAAGCCATGGCAGGCGACACCATCATCACGGTGGTCGGCAACCTGACCGCCGATCCGGAATTGCGCTTCACCGCCTCGGGCGCGGCCGTTGCGAACTTCACCGTCGCGTCGACTCCGCGCACCTTCGACCGGACGTCAGGTGAGTGGAAGGACGGCGAGGCATTGTTCTTGCGCTGCAACATCTGGCGGCAGCCGGCCGAGAACGTCGCGGAGTCGCTGACCAGGGGCGCCCGTGTGGTAGTTACCGGTCGGCTCCGGCAGCGCAGCTTCGAGACCAAAGAAGGCGAGAAGCGCACCGTCATCGAGATGGAGGTCGACGAGATCGGCCCATCGTTGCGGTACGCCACCGCAAAGGTAAACAAGGCCCAGCGATCTGACGGCGGCGGTGGCGGCTTCGGCTCCTCCGGCGGTGGTACTGGTTCGGGTGGCAGTGGAGCCGGCGGCAACCGCGGCGGCAATGCACCGGCCGAGGACCCATGGTCTTCTGCGCCGCCCACCTCCGGTGGCGGCGGATACTCCGACGAACCGCCCTTCTAGACTCCGTACCTTTCAACAACTTTCATCCCCAGCGCTGTGCCTGCGATCGAGTAGCTGCAGCGCAGCAACAACTTTCAGGAGAATCACCTACCATGCCAAAGCCCCCGGTTCGCAAACCGAAGAAGAAGGTGTGCGCCTTCTGCAAGGAAACCGCACCCGCGATCGATTACAAGGACACGACTTTGCTGCGCCGGTTCATCTCCGACCGTGGCAAGATCCGCGCTCGTCGGGTTACCGGCAACTGCACCCAGCACCAGCGCGACATTGCGACGGCAGTCAAGAATGCCCGCGAGGTCGCACTGCTGCCCTACACCTCGACCGCCCGCTGATCCGGGCCCGGAACAGCGGAAGATAGGCGGAAGAACACTGTGAAGCTCATCCTGACAACCGATGTCGAGAACCTCGGTGCCCCCGGCGACATCGTCGAGGTGAAAGACGGCTACGGCCGAAACTTCCTGCTTCCGCATGGCAAGGCGGTGGTAGCCACCAAGGGCCATCAGAAGCAGGTCCAGACGATCAAGCGGGCCCAGCAGGCACGCGAGGTCCGCGGCACCGACCACGCCGCCGAGATCAAGCAGGCGCTGGAAAAGATGTCCGTCACCATCTCCGCCCGTACCGCCGACAGCAAGAAGCTGTTCGGGTCGATTACCAACGCCGACATCGCCGACGCCGTGAAGGCAGCGGGTGGGCCGACGCTGGACAAGCGGACGATCACCACCGACGGTCACATCAAGACCGTCGGTCAGCATTCGGTGACCGTCACCTTGCACCCCGACGTGACAGCATTGCTGACTGTCTCGGTCGTCGCCGAGAGCTGACAGCGGCGCATCAGTGATCAAGGCAGGGCCGCGACTC
>JALYXB010000250.1 GCA_030947305.1 Actinomycetota bacterium
AGGTCCAGCTCGCGCCGCGCCTCCAACCCGACCACCAGGAAGAACAGCGTCATGAGTCCGGAATTGACCCAGCTGCGCAGGTCGTGGGTGATCCCGATGGTGCCGAGCCGGATGGAGAGTTCGGTACCCCAGACCGTCTGGTAGCTCGACGCGCTGATGTTCGCCCAGATCAGCGCCGCGATTACGGCGGCAACCAGTACTCCGGCACTGCCGGACTCGGTGCGCATGAACGAACGCAGCGGCGCTGACCTGCCGCCGGACCACGCCGTGCGACCCAGCCAGCTCGACCCGCTCGGCGAATCCTCCGTCATCGACCCCTCACCCAGTGTTCACTGTCGTTCCTGAAAGGAACAACCGAAGTTCAGGTTCACCTCACGCCGGTCCGGCATCAAGGAATGGGTCTGTCCTGCGTCCCGCTGTCATCTCGATCATGTCGTATCCGGTGCTGTTCAGACCATCTGGGCACAGGTTGGGCCAGTGGACGCGGTCTGCTCCGGTCGAAGGCGTTGCAGGAGACAACCGAGCCGGGGCAACAATGAAGCTATGGCCGAGCCCGGATCGCAGTCGGACACCGAGTCGTTGACCGAGTTGTTGGTGGAGCTTGCGGTCCGGGCAGCCAAGGCCGCCGGCGCCGAGTTGCTGGAGCGATACGGGCGCATCCAAGGGCTGACGACCAAGTCGTCGGACACCGATCCAGTCTCCGATGCCGACCGAGCAGCCGAGCGGCTACTTGTCGAGTTGATCAGCGCCGAGCGCCCCGACGACGCGATGATCGGCGAGGAAGGCACCAACACCCGCGGCAGCTCAGGTCTTACCTGGGTGGTCGATCCGCTGGACGGCACGGTCAACTACCTGTATGAGTTGGACAACTTCTCGGTCAGCGTCGCGGTCGAAGATTCCGGCGGTGGCATCGTCGGCGTGGTCTTCGATCCAGTCACCGATCGCACGTTCAGCGCGGTCCGCGGCAGCGGAGCGGTCCTCAACGGCCGGCCGATTCGGTGCAACGAGCCGGTGCAGATGCCGACGGCCATGATCGCCACCGGCTTCGGCTACGACCCGCAACGCCGGGCGGCGCAGGGCGCCTTCGTGGCGGGCCTGCTGCCGCGAGTCAGGGACATCAGGCGGTTCGGCTCGGCCGCTCTCGACCTGTGTGCAGTCGCCTGCGGTCATGTCGACGCCTACTTCGAGGAGGGCATCAACCATTGGGACCACGCGGCCGGCGGCCTGATCGTCCGGGAAGCGGGTGGATTGATGACGCCCTACACCCCGACCGGGGCCGAGCAAGGTTGGCTGGCTGCCGGTCCGACGCTGCATGCCGCGATCGTCGGCTACCTGGAGCAGCTTCCCCGAGGCCGGCGTTCCGCGAACTAGGGTTCGGCACTCCCAGTGTCGATGAGGAGCGCGGCCGTCCTTACTTTCTGTCGCCGCACACACCCGGTGGGGAGGCGGATGTCTCGATAGGGCGAAAAAGCCCGCTTTCATTGAAACGTCCGCATCCTTGTGATTCGATGAGGTTGGTCCAACAGTGTGCCACTTGATCTCTTCTCCACGGAGGAGTGTGTCGTGGCCTCTCCACGTTGTGACCCCTCTACCGCATCTACCACTGTGGTTGCCGTTGCGGCCGAGCCGAGGTCTGCCAAGCGCCGGCATCTGAGCTTGGTGTCGGCTGAGCCGTCGATCAGGGCCGGCGGCCGTTCCGAACGAGTGAGCGCGTTGCTGGCCGAGCTGGCGAGCTGCAGCGATGCGGCCGAGCGGCATCGCATCCAATCCGAGGTTGCGGTAGCCACCCTGCCCGTTGCCAAGTCGATCGCCTCCAGGTATCGCGGCCGCGGCGTCGACATCGGTGACCTGGAGCAGATCGCCGCCCTCGGCCTGGTGAAGGCCGCCCGCCGGTGGAAGCCTGGCCTTTCGGAGGATTTCCTGCAGTACGCGGTGCCGACCATCTCCGGCGAGATCAAGCGGTACTTCCGAGACTGCTGGTGGACCGTCCGGCCGCCGCGCCGCCTGCAGGAGGCCAGAGCCGCCGTCGGCCAGGCCGAGCAAGATCTGCGGCAGCGCACCGGACGCGAACCGGACGATCATCAACTGGCAGCCGAGCTGGGCATCGACCTGTGCACCGTCCGGCAGGCCAAGGCCGTCCGGCAGTGCTCGCGGCCGAGTTCACTGGAGGATCCGGCATCGGACAACGGGGTGATCGACCAGGCGCTGGCCGGCGAGGACCGGGATCTGCAGCGCGCCGAGAACAGGATCGCGGTGCAGACGCTGCTGCGAACCCTGTCCGCCCGCGACCGGGAGGTGATCGACATGCGATATTTCCGCGGCTGGTCACAGGCCAGGATCGGCGAGCACATCGGCGTCAGCCAGATGCAGGTATCGCGGATCCTGCGAGGTATCTGCGTAACACTGCGTGAGCGCTGGGAGAACTGACTGCTCAGGCGTCTTCCTTCTCGGCGGGCTGTTCACCGTCACCCGGCAGCAAGCCCGTCGAAACCAGTTGCGCGGCAACGATACTGAGTTTCAGGTTGTGGTTCTGTGAGTAGCGCCGCAGGACCGCGAACGACTGTTCCGGGTTGATCGAGAAGCGCTCCATCAAGATGCCCTGGGCCTGCCCGATCAGGTGCCGCGAGTCGACGGCCCGCCATAGATCCTGCTCGGTGCGCACCCTGGCAAGGGCCACGGAGGCATGCGCCGCGACCACCCGGCAGGCGACGATCTCCTCGTCGGTGTACCCCCGCGCCGTGCTGTCGTACAGGTTCAGCGCACCGAGCATCCGATCGGCGGTGAACAGATGCACCGCCAGCACGCTGCGGATGCCCAGCCGGTCGTGCACGGCCGGACCCCACCTCGACCAGCGGGGGTCGGTGCCGGTATCGGGAATGACGAAGTGGCCGCCGTGTTCGGCGGCCGTCAGACATGGGCCCTCGTCCAACTCGTATTGCAACGCATCAGCCTGCTTGGCGATCTCATCTGTGGCAGCCGTCGTGCGCAGCGTGCCGTCGCTCTCGATCAGGGTCACGCTGGCGTGGTCGGAAACGGTGGTGTCGAGCGCGAGCTGGGTGATCGACTGCAGGGTGCCTCCGCTGTCGTCCTTCACGCTCAGGTACCGCACCCGCTCGGCCAACACCAGATCGGCTGACTGGGCCATTGGGATCGTCGTCATCGCATCGTTCCTCGGACTCTCCGGTTAGGGGTGGTGCGGGTCCTGGTCGGCGAGAAACGCCTCCACCTGGGCGCCGAGTTCCTCGGCGGTCGGTAGCGCCTCAGAGCCGGCCAGCAGGCCACGGCCGGTGGCGGTGACGAAAGTGTCGTACTGCTGCTCAAGGGCGTGAACCACCTCGATAATATCTTCGTTGCCTTCGATTTCCTTGGCCAGTTCGGCATCGAAGGTGCCGACGGCGCCGTTCAGTCCCTCCGGGTCCAGCTTGAGCCCGGTCAGGCTCTGAGTACTACGGAGCAGCTGCTGCGCGGTCACCGGGTAGTCGCTGCGGGCCAGGTAGTGCGGGACGTGGGCGGCCAGCCCGACGGCCTCAAGGCCGACCTCGCCCAGACGGTATTCCAGCAGCCCGGTGAGGTGGCCGGGAACCTGCAGGGTGCCGCCCCACACGACGTTCTGCTCCAGCGAATCCAATAGTCCCGGCTTGCTGGCGTGGTGCGACATGCCAGCCGGTCTGGTGTGCGGGACGGCCATCGGAATCGCCATCAAGCCCACGGTGCGGCGGATGTTCAGCCGTTGCACCAGGCCGATGAGTGCGGCGCAATAGCGCTCCCAGAGCATATCCGGCTCCGGCCCGGTGAGCAGCAGGTAGGGGGTGCCCGCTGCATCGGTGAGCCGCCGGATGACGATGCTCGGCTCGGCGTAGGCGGTGAAGGCGCCGTCGGAGTAGGTCAGCGACGGGCGGCGCGAGCGGTAGTCGATCAGCATGTCGGCGTCGAAGGTGACGACGATGTCGCCGGCGGGTTCGGTTCCGTTATCACCGTGTGCGCTCATCGCGTCGGCACCCTGCAAAAGGTGTCGGACGGCGAGTGTCACCCCGTTGCCGGCATCGACGTATCCGTCTAGGGCGACCAGCAGCACAGGCTCACCCAGACCCTCGGCGGCCTCGGGGTTCAGCGTGTACAGATCGCCGGGTTCGGCGTCCATCGGATCCTCCTGCTCAATGCTCACAGCGCTCTCTCACAGCGCTCTCGCCAGCGCTCACTCCCCAGCATGCAACACCGGAGACCTGCTGAGCGATTCCCGGCTTGTGCTCTGCGTGAACCCGGTGACCCAATCGCGATCGTTCGTGGTCGGCCGTGTTCAGGGCACGATCACTGACACCGCGTCGTAGCCGGTGGCCCCGTCCGGCATCAGTTCGGAAACGGTGGCGATCTGCAGCGCGCCAGTGCCGTCGACGGCTCGGCACCTCAGCAGATGCGATCCCCTGGTCGCCTTCCACTTGAACACCCATTGAACCCAGGTGTCCCTCGAGATCGGCCGTGACAGGGTGGCGTCCGCCCACCGTCCGCCATCGACCTGCACCTGGACCTTAGCGATTCCCCGGTGCTGGGCCCAGGCGACGCCGGCGACGGTCACCATTCCGGCAGCGACAGCGCCCCTGGGCACATCGATCCTGGACGAGGTCTTGACGGGTCCATGATCCGACCAGCCCCGCCGCGTCCAGTAAGCAGCTACCTGAGCGAATCGGGTGATCTCCCAGTCCACCACCCATTTCGTTGCCGACACGTAGCCGTACAGCCCCGGCACCACCATCCGGACCGGGAATCCGTGATCGATCGGCAGCGGCTCGCCGTTCATCCCGATCGCCAGCATCGCGTCCCGGCCATCGGTCAGCGCTCCGAGCGGGCTGGAACTGGTGTAGCCGGTTGCGTCGGTGGCCAGCAGACAGTCGGCGCCGGCCAGCGGCCGGGCCCTGGCGAGCAACGGCGCCATCAACGTCCCCAGCCACATGGCGTTGCCGACCAGCGGACCACCGCGCGGGTTGGAGACGCAGGTCAGGGTGATCTCCCGTTGAATCTGCGGCAGCGCGGACAACTCGGCGTAACCGACCTCGAAGGGATTGGCAACCATCCCATGGATCCGCAGCGACCAATTCCGGGTGGTCAACTGCGGCACCACGAACGAGATGTCGATGCGGTAGAAATCCTCGTTGGTGGTGACGTAGGGGCTGATCCCGGCCACCGAGTCGAAGGTGGAAGGACCACTGCCCGCCGATCGGGACGTCGATGCGACGGCGCGGCGCGCCGAACTGGTCGACGAGCTTGTCAACGAATTGGTGGACGAACTGACCGTCGAACTGATCGAAGAGGAGCTGCTGGCCGCTGATCTGGTTGTCACCGAGGTACCGGCGATCGGCGATCCGGGTGCCGAACTCGTCGGGGTGGGGAGGGCAGTCGAAGACGGCGCGGGGATGTAGACGCTGCTG
>JALYXB010000105.1 GCA_030947305.1 Actinomycetota bacterium
GCGCAGCACGGTGCGACTCAGCGGCCGCAGGGGCCGGCTGCGCGGACACCGGCGGCTGCATCCGCAGGGTGTGGGCACCAGCCGGCATTCCCGGCCGAGGACCGCTCACTGCCGGCCGAGGGGCCGATGTCAGCTGGCGCTGGGGCGGCGTGAGCGGCCCTGTCGTCGCCTGTCGCGGGGGCAGCTGGCCGCCCCACGACCCGTTCTGCTGATGCGGCATTCGTCGTCCTCCTGGCGTCCCTTGTCAGACGACGATGCCCCCCATCCCGGTTCCACGAAATGGGCAGCCGTGCATGGGGAGCACTACCCATCGGGTACCACCGCGGCTGGAGTCGTCAGCCGGCTCGGACGGCATGGTGCAGAGCGACCACTCCGAACGTCATATTTCGCCAGGCAACCTCGGACCAGCCCGTTCTGGCGATCTGGACCGCCAGCTGCCTCTGGTCCGGCCACGCCGAAATGGATTCGCCCAGGTAGAGGTAAGCCTCGGGGTTCGATGAAAAGCGGCGGGCGATCTTCGGCAACACCGTGCGCAGGTGGAATCGATAAGCCCAGCGGAATGGCAGGTACGGCAGGGAGAATTCACACACCAGCAGTTGACCGCTTGGCTTGGTGATCCTGGCGAACTCGTGCAGCGCAATGGTCGGGTCCTCGACGTTGCGCAGCCCGAACGAGATCGTCACAGCGTCGAAGGTGGCATCTCCGAACGGTAGCGCCAGAGCGTCCGCCGCCACCATCGGTTGGCGACGCTTCTTGGCGCCGGCCTGCAGCATGCCCAGGGAGAAGTCGGCGGCGACGCACCACGCTCCGGTCGCCGCCAGTTCCTGTGTCGATACAGCGGTGCCGGCGGCAATGTCGGCGACCTTCATGCCGGGCAGCAAATTCAGCGCGCTCACCATGTGCCGACGCCAGCGTCTGTCCTGGCCGAAGGACATCAGCGAGTTGGTCCTGTCGTACTTCTGGGCAACCTCGTCGAACATCGCCGCGACCTGCTGCGGGCGCTTGTCCAGATCAGCACGTCCCATGGCGTGAGGATACGGGCCGGTATCTCGCATTCCCATCCGGACTCGCAGCCGGTCGGCAGTGCCCTGCTGGCGTTTCCGCTGCCTGCCGCTCACCCAACCGACACCGACCCGCAACGGTGTTGTGGTCGTCACGTCACCAACGTGCATCACCGTAGTCACATGCCCGCCACGGCACCGAGCCGGCCGGTCACCGGCAAGGCGCACCCGCCGCCCGTGACGACGAATCAGGCGGTGCTCATTTCACGAGCCCTCGAGGTGGCGGGCAGGCTGGCCAATGACGCCGCCGAGGTGATCACCGCAACGGCCGGCCGCGGCGCGGACCCCGATACCAAGACGTCGCCGTACGACTGGGTGACCGACACCGACCGCACCCTGCAACGACACACCAGGCGGGTGCTGAGCGGCGAGTTTCCCGGCGTTCCGGTGCTGGGTGAGTCGTACGGCGCCCCGGACGGATTCGAGCCGGTGCCGCTACCTGGCGTCACCGGCGGCCCCGAGCTGCTGTGGGTGGTCGACCCGGTGGACGGGACGGCCAACTACCTTGCCGGACTGCCGTGGTGTGGCTATTCGCTGGCGCTGCTGGACGCCGACGGGCCACTGGTCGGAGTGATCGCCGACCCCTACCAGGCGCAGATCTACGCTGCCGCCCGCGGTCGCGGGTTGCGGGCGAACGGCCGGGTTGTCGATCCGTCGGACAGCCGGCCTGTCGGTCGACCATCACCGCTGTCCGGCGCGTTGATCTGCACGGAACTCGGACACCCGGCCGGTTGGGTGGGCATGTCACAGTTGGCGGACAACTGCCGGGATGCGGCCGTCGGGCTGCGGGTACTGGGCTCTGCCGCATTGGCCGTTACCCAGGTGGCGCTCGGCAGGGCGGCTGCAGCGGTGCTGTACCGCTACGAGGTATGGGATGTCGCCGGGGCGCTGGCGCTGGCCGCTGAGGCCGGATCGCGCATCACGTCACTGACAGCCGCCGTGGATCCGCTGCCGCTGCACGGCCTGGTGGTCGCCGCGCCGGCGGTGGCCGACCATGTGCTGACGCTCATCGGCTGCTGATAAAGGGCCGGTTCAGCCAACAATGCGCCGGTCGCGGCCGCGCCGCCTGGCCAACCGGCCGAGCCAGACCAACAACGGGGCGGCGATCAGCCAGGTGAGGACGCCGGCGCCCAGCACCATCACCAGGCCGTTGCGGGCGGTCCGGCCGGCCACCCGTACCGTCTCGGGGCTGGCAGCGCTGTACTCGACGACGAACTGTTGGCCGACCTGCAGCAGACCTGGGTACAAGACCCCGCCTGTCGGCCGGATGGTGCGGCCATGCACATCCACGAACTCGATCCCGGTGCGCAACGCCGATACGGTGAGCACGGTGCCGGTGGCCCGCACCGGGTCGGCATCGATGCGCGCATCGTCGACGAACATCGCGATCGTCAGCAGCACCAGCATCAGGGTGATAGCTCCGGCGACGGCACCCACCCCACGCCACCACCAGCGCCGGGCGCGCGGGGCGCGTGCAGGGCTCACCGGGCGAGTCTAGGAGCCGGCAGCTGCGCCCGGGCCGCTGCGAGACCAGGGGTGGTCACCGCTGGAGCCCCAGACGGCTAGCCTCGGCAGGTGTGACGGCCTCCTCGCCAGCAACTCCTGTCGGCGCTCTTGCGGCCATCGCTGCCACCAGGGAGATCGATCCGCTGGTCGGCTCGCTGCTGTCACGCATCCCCGACCCGACCGGCGCGCTGGCATTCGTCAATGGCGGTGACGGACTCGTCGGCTGGGGCGAGTACGCCAGTCTCCGGGTCCACGGCGACAACGCGGCACCCACCATCGGCCGCTGGTTCACCGAGGTACTGGCAGGTCTGCAGATCGACGACCCCTCCGGCCGTAGTGGTCCGGTGGCCTTCGTTTCCCTGGGATTCGATCCGGCCGACGAGTCGGTCGCCGTGGTGCCTCGGGTACTGCTCAGTCGGCGCAACGGCCGGTCGTTCAGCACCGTGATCGGCGATCCCGAACATCGGCCCGTCACCCCATTGCATTCCCCCGGCACCATCCGCTACTCGGACGCGACGATGTCGGTTGCCGGCTACATCTCCGCGGTAGCGGCGGCAAGCCTGCGGATCAGGGCGGGCAAGTTGGCAAAAGTGGTGCTGTCGCACGATCTGACGGCCACCACCGAGTACCTCGTCGACGAACGCTTCGTGCTGGATGCACTTGCCGCCCGCTACCCGTCCTGCTGGACCTACGCGGTGGCGGGTCTGGTCGGCGCCAGCCCGGAAATGTTGATGCACCGCAAAGGATCCGCGATCATCTCGCGAGTGCTGGCCGGCACCGGTTGGGCAGAGCACGACACCGATGAGGTGTCGGCAGATCTGCTGTCCAGCAGCAAGAATCAACAGGAACACCGGTACGCGGCCGAGACTGTCGCGGCCCAGCTTAAGCCGCTGTGTTCGACGCTGGAGGTGCCGTCCGCACCCAGCCCGTTGGTGCTGGCGAACCTGACGCACCTGTGCACCGACATCACCGGTGTGCTCGCCGAGCCGGCCCCCACCGCGCTGGATCTTGCCGGCCTGCTGCATCCAACGCCGGCTGTCGGCGGAACCCCGACAGCCGTTGCCATGCAGACGATTCGGGACCTCGAGTCGTCACCCCGAGGGCGCTATGCGGGCCCGACGGGCTGGCTGGACGCCCGCGGCGACGGCGAGTTCGCGCTGGCACTGCGCTGCGCCGAGATACGCGGCAAGACCGTGCGGATGAGGGCAGGGGGCGGCATCGTTGCCGGCTCGGACCCGCAGACGGAGGCGCGGGAGGCGCAGGTCAAAATGCTCCCGATCCGGGACGCGCTCGAGTCCTAGTACTGGGTTTCTGTGGGCGGAGCAGTGGCATCGACCTGGGATTCTGTCGGCCAATGGTCCGGGCCCCCGTCAAATGAGCAGCACACGTGTGCAATGAGCACCAGAACCTGCTGCTGCCCATTGTATGGCACTGTTGCTCATCTGCCTCGGGTGACGATCCATTGAACGCGTGCACTACAAGACTGCGGCAACCGCAGATGCTGTGTGCTGCAGCCACTCTCGCAGATCAGTGCGGGTGGTCGGCACCTCGATCACCCTGATCCCCAGCGGGTCGACGAGCTCACCCTGCAGCTGCTCGACATCGGTGACGAGCACGTGCTCGACACCGAGTGCCTGCACTATCGGTGCCAGTTGGACTCCGTGCGGGGTGCCGAAGACCCTTTCGAAGGCCCCCGCGTGCCGCTGTTCGCCAGGCTCGAGCGTGCTGAAGATGGCGCCCCCGTCGTTGTTGGCGACCACGATCGTCAGATCGGGACGCGGCTCGTGCGGGCCGATCAGCAGTCCGTTGAGGTCGTGCAGGAAGGTCAGGTCGCCCATCAGCGCAACAGCTGACCCACCGACCGCCAGTGCCACCCCGACTGCCGTGGAGTTGGTGCCATCGATGCCAGCGACACCGCGATTCGCGACCACTGTCACGTCGTCCCTGGCCACCGCGAACCGGCCGACATCCCTTGGTAGCTGTGATGATCCGAGGATCAGCGTGCCGCCAGGCGCGACCCCGGCGACCACCTCGCGGGCCAGCAGCGGGCTCATCGCCAGGTCGGTATCGGCGAGTCGGCCGGCCAGCGCGACGGCCGCGGCCCTGTTCGCGTCCCGCCAGGTCGCCCGGAAGGCCGGCTCTGCCGGCTGGCGGATAGCGGCGAGCGTCGGCGAAACGGCGCGCGCCCGCCCGGTGGGATCGGCGATCGGACCCGTCGGGCCGACGACGTCGACGCGGTCAACGGTCCGCAGCAATCGGCTGACAGCTCTGAACAGCGTCGGTCGCCCGAGCACGATGACCCTGTCCGGCGCGGTGATGTCGGCAAACCCGGCCTCCAGCAACGGAATTCCGGCGTCCAGCACGAACCGCCCGGCAGCGCCGCCGGCCTCGCTGATCACCGGATGGCCGGCAGCGGCGACACGCCCGGCGGCCGGATGGGTCAGGTCGGCCACGAACAGCACCCGCTCACCGGGCGCCGGGGCAGCGACGGGCATCGCACTGGCCTGCTGCCGTTCCTGATCGCCTCGAGAGACGCTGTGCAGCAATGCATCCGGTGGATCATCGTCAGTCGGCAGCAACGGTTCGGCCATCGGCAGATTGAGCTGAACGGGTCCAGGAACCGCACCATCGGCGGCTGCCAACGCCTGCCGTGCCGCCTCCCGCCAGTGCTGCGGCTCGCCCGGTCTGCCGTCCGGAGTGTCGATCTCGGTGAACCATCGTAGGGCAGGGCCGAACACCTGCTGCTGGTCGATCACCTGGTTGGCGCCGATATCCCGCAGCGCCGGAGGCCGGTCGGCGGTCAGCACGATCATCGGTACCCCGCCGTGGTGCGCCTCGAGCACGGCAGGGTGCAGGTTGGCGACCGCCGTACCGGAGGTGGTGGCCACCGCGGCCGGCCGGCCCGACCCGCGGGCCAGCCCGACGGCCAAGAACCCGGCAGTGCGCTCGTCGATCCGCACGTGCAGCCGGATCCGCTGGGCCGCGTCCGCCGCGAACAACGCCATCGACAGCGGCGCGTTCCTGGACCCAGGGGCGAGCACGGCATCGGTGACGCCGCCGGCGATCAGCTCATCGACCAGGATGCGAGCCATCGCGACAGCGGGTGGGGTGCTCACCCGTCACAGTCTGCCGGTGCTGCCCGCCAGCTCTGCCGCCCGGTGCAGCCGCTCCAGCCAATAACGGGTGACGTCCTTGTCCGCGCCGACCTCGTCGATCCTGTCCGGCCTTGGAGCGCGGCTGGGCACCGGCAGCCTGCCGCGGACCGGCAGCGGGCGATCGGCAACGACGTCCTCAGCCAGCAGTGACGCGGTGCCCAGCCCGCAGGCGTACGGCAGGTCGGGCAGGGCGCCGGCCGCGGCGAGTCCGGCAGCAAGTCCGACAGCGGTATCGAGGGCCGAGGAGACCACGATCTGCATCCCCGACTCGGCCCGCACCTGCTCGGCGATGCGCAGGGCTGCCGCAACGCCGCCGAGCGGCGCCACCTTGATGATGCCGATGTCGGCGGCGCCGGCCCTGGCGACCGCCAACGGATCGGTGGCCAGCCGGATCGATTCGTCGGCCGCTATCAGCACGTCGACTCCAGCGCGGACGGCGGCGAGCTCGGCGACAGTGCGGCACGGCTGCTCGACATACTCGAGCCCACCGGCCGCGGCCGCCAGCGCGGGTATCAGCTTGATCGCCTCGGTCGGGGTCCAGCCGGCATTGGCGTCGATGCGGATCCGGCCGTCCTGGCCGAGTGCGTCGCGAACGGCGGCCAACCGGTCGGCGTCGGCGGCCGGTTCGGTGCCAGGATCCGCAACCTTTACCTTGGCAGTGCGACAGCCGGAGGCAAGCACCAGTGTGTGGGCCTGCGCCGGTGGCACCACCGGCACCGTGGTGTTCACCTCGATCTGCTGCCGCAAGGCGGCTGGCCACCGGTGCCTGGCGGAATCGACGGCGGCGAGTAGCCACGGAACGCAGGCGATGTCGTCGTAATCCCGGAACGGCGCGAACTCGGCCCAGCCGGCCGGTCCGGAGAGCAGCACTCCCTCCCTCACTGTCACCTGCCTGAACCTGGTGACCATCGGTAAGGCGAAAACTCTTGCGGTGGAGAGGATGTCGGCGGCAGGCTGGGTCGGCTCCATCAGGACAGCAGGTCCCAGCGGTTTCCGGCGATGTCCAGGAACACCGCGACCTGCCCGTGTCCCTCGGTCCGCGGCTGAGTGACGAATTCGACTCCCGCCTCCGTCATCCGTCGATGGGCGGCAGCGAAGGCAGCGTCGCCGCCGTCCACCCGCAGGAAGAACCCGACCCGGCCGCCGAACTGGTTACCGATCGCTCGTTCCTGGTCCGGCCCGTCGGAGCGGGCCAACAAGATGCCGGTCTCCGCACCTGGTGGTCGTACCACCACCCAGCGTTTCGGCCGGCCGTCATTCGTCAGCGACGGCGAGTCCTGCACCAGCTCGAAACCCAGTGTGCCGACGAAGAATTCGATGGCCAGGTCGTAGTCGCGGACGACCAGCGCGACGAGTTGCAGATGCACGCTGGACAGCCTAATGAGACTGGGGCCTACCGCTCCCGATGGCCGACCCATCCAACGGTCCGCCTGGTCCGGTCCAGATCGTTGACTCCCCGGCGGCTCGGACTCGGCCGCAGCTTTGTCCGATCGACCGTCCGAACGGGACTTTTCAGCCGAACAATCGCGAGATGGACCGTCGAGACGGTGAATCGGACAATTCCTGACCGACGCCCGGCAACTTCAGGCGAAAAGCGGTGGTCACTTACCCTGCCCAGGCGCCTAGACCGCCCACTGGTGGTCCCGGAAAGTGTCCGATCGACCGCCCCAATGACACATTTCAGCCGATAAACGACTGAGAATCAGGGTGGACAGGGTGGATCGGACAATCCGCCGCCAGCACCGGTCGATCTGATGCCGGTGTTCAGCTGCGAGGGCTGCGACCTGCTGGCTGCCCGACTACAACTGCGACCTGCTGGCTGCCCGACTACAAGATGGGGTGTTGAGACGGGTGAATCGGACAGCGGTGCCGACGGCGCCGCTATCGCCGCCGCAGGCCCGAGGCCCTGGTGACCGGACGACTGACGGCCGCCCGCACCGCTTCCTCTGTGCCGATGATCCGCACTCGGTCGCTGGCCCTGGTGGCCGCTGTGTAGAGCAACTCCCTGGTGAGCAGCGGGGATTCAGCCGGCGGCAGGATCGCCGTGACCGAGCCGAACTGGCTGCCCTGGCTCTTGTGCACGGTCATCGCATAGACGCTCTGCACGCCGGACAGACGACCCGGTCGCACCAGGATCGGATGGCTCGGATCGCCGAAGGCGGCCACCACCCCACGTAGTGGGTGTCGCACCACTACCCCGGTGTCACCGTTGAACAGCCCCAACTCATAGTCGTTCTCACCGACCAGCAGTGGTCTTCCCGGGATCCACCAGCCGAACCCGGCCTCGGTATTGTTGTCCGGCAACGGATGTGCCTGTAAGTCGTCCGCGATCCAGCGTTGCACGATTGCCGCCCATTGGCTGGCACCGAACGGACCGCGTCGATGCGCGCACAACAATCGGTGCTGATCCATCACGCGCAGCGCAGACAGCACATCGCCGGCCGTTGCCGCTTGGATCAGCTGCCTGGAGGAGTCCAGCATCTCGGCGCGGAACCCGGCCAACTCGGGGTGGTCCCGCTCCGCTTCGAAACCCGTGAAGGTGACAGCCGGCTCCCCTGACCTCAGCACGGCCATGGTGGCGTCGGGGTCTCCGGTGCGTACGGCGTCGGCGAGGTCGGCGATCACTCCACCGAATCGGAACCGGTGGGTAAGCCTGGTCACCCCGAATTCGACCTGTGCGCTGGCAACCGAATCGAGGTGGGCGAAATCGGCCGGACACAGCCGCCCGACGAGCTGGGCCACCGGTTCCGCTGCGGCGGAAGACCCTTCCGCCTCACCCGGAGCCGACTCATTCGACTGCGCCTTAGCCCCCTGCGCCTCGCCCCACTGTGCCCTACTCCCCTGCGCGCTACCCCCCTCCGCGGGGTCTGCCGCCTTAACCCACTGTGGCGTTCCCGACCCCGTGGTCACCGGCGCGCGACGACCTCGGGCAACGATGTCGCCGAGCACCGCTCCTGCCTCCACCGACGCCAACTGATCGGGGTCGCCGACCAGGACCAACCGCGCCTGCGGGCGAACGGCCTCCATCAGCCTGGCCATCATCGTCAACGACACCATCGAAGTTTCGTCGACCACCACGATGTCGAACGGCAGCCTGTTGCTGCGATCGTGCCGGAACCGCGACTTGGACCGCGGCTTCCAGCCCAGCAGCCGATGCAAGGTGGAGGCCGTCAGCTCACCGAGGCGCGCCGCATCGGCGGGGTCGAAGGTGGCGATTTCGTCCCGCACTGCCTGCTGCAATCGGGCGGCTGCCTTGCCGGTCGGCGCAGCCAACGCGATACGCAGCGGCGGCCCCGGCTGGTCGCAGACGGCGGCCAGCATCCGGGCCACCGCTGTGGTCTTGCCGGTTCCCGGTCCGCCGGCGACCACCGCCAGCCGCCGACCGGCGCATACCGCCGCGGCAATCCGCTGACGTGCCTCGTTGTCGTCCGGGAACATTCGGTCGATGGCTGCCCGCAGCCGCGGTTCGTCGGCCGGTTGCAGCGCACCGTCGCCGCGAATGTCGAGATCTGCGGCTACCTGCTGTTCCTGACGCCAGTAGCGATCCAGATACAGCAGCCCATCCGACCAACGCAGCGGCCGGCCAGCGCCTGCCCCGGTTCTCGTTGCGCCATCGGCACTTGTTCCGTCGCTGCCATCGGCACTATTGCCGCAACGGGCATCGGCACTTTCGCCGCCGCCGCTACCGCCGCTGGTGTCGCCGCTGGTATCGCTCGTGTCCCCGCTGCTGCCGCCGCTGGTCTCGCCGCTGGTGGCGCCCCTGGTCTCGCCGCTGGCATCGCCGCCGGTCTCGCCGCTGGTCTCGCCGCCACCGGCTTCCCGCACCAGCGGGCTCTGTCGGCACGCCCACTCCCAGCCTGCGTGTTCCGGCCAATCGAGGGCCCTGACGGCGGCGAGCTGACGCGCTAGTTCCGGGTCGGTGACCTCGGCCGGGCCGCCGGCGACATCTCCCACCACCGAGTCGCGGACGGCGGCCAGATCCAGGCAGACCGATCCCAGCCGGACCGCCCTGACCGTGAGCGCCACCGCCAGCAACACGTCCGGATCCCGCTCTCCGCCGAGAGCCCCGAGCTGACGAGCGACGTGCACGTCGGCGGCTGTCAGCACCTCGGCCCTGTTGAACTCGGCGAGCACCCCGCTGAATGCAAGCGCCATGGTCCGGCCGTAAGGATCGGCCGGCATGGCGGTCCTGGAGGCCGCTGTTGCCGGCGTGCTCGTCATCGCCGGCGACCCTTCTGCACCGAGCCGCCGGCAAGTACCTCAGAGGCTTCGATCACCATCTGCGGCAACGGTTTCCAGCCGAAGACGCCGCACGGTGAACCTTGCACCACCGGGGTCTGCGGACCGGACATCCCGCGCACGAACAGATACAGCGCCCCGCCCAGATGAACCTCCGGCCGGTAGCCAGGCTGGCGCCAGCGCAGATACCGGTGCAGCGCCACCTCGTACAGCAGTGCCTGCAACGGATAGTGGGTGGCCATCATGGCGGTGGCCATCGCTTGCGGCCGATAGTCCCACGCGGACAGCGGCTGGTCGGCGGTTCCTAACCTGTTCGTCTTGTAGTCGACCACCAGATAGCGCGGCGCGCCGTCCGCGTCGCGCACCCGCAGCACCGCGTCCAGGCTGCCGGTCAGGTAGCCGCGCAGCGGCTCGCCGGCCAGCACTTCGTCCCGCAACAGCTCGGGGTAGCCGGCGAGAAGATGGTTCGGTGGCAGGTGTCTGGCCAACACGTCGGCCAGGTCGCCGAGCGCGGACTCGGCGTGCGGATCGTCACCGCCAGCCAGCGGCAACTCGAAGTCCATCTCAGCCAGTCTGTCCTTCGGCCCGACGTCGGCCAGCATCTGACCGCCGGCCAGCGGTCCGAGAGGCGTCGCGAACACCAAGCCGAGAGCGGCGGCCAGCAGGGTGGCGTCCAGCTCGGCGGCCTCGGCCCGTGCCCCCGGCTCACCGAGCGCTCGACGGCAGTGGGCCAGCAGCTCGGCCGATAGATCTTGAGCGCCGGTGTCCAGGTACTCAAGCACCTGGTGCACCACGGTGCCGAACTCCTTGCCGCCGGGCAGATCCGCCATCGGGGACGGCACCGCCCGGAGTCGATGTTCGGCAGCATCGTCGCTCACGGCAGCTGCTGCGGCGACGGTCGACAGTCCCTGCGGTACAACGGGTTCATCGACCGTTCCCGGATTCTCCGGCTCCGTTCCGGTCATCGGATCGACGCCCGCACCTCCGACGGCAGCCAGTTCCGGTTCGTTGGGCGAAGCCGCCTCGGCGGAACCGTAATGGGCGTCGTGGGCTGCCTTCGTGAGCCGGGTGTAGGAGGTGCGGCTCCACGTCATGTCCAGTTCGCGCGCGAAGGTCCTGGCTGCCAGTTCAGGCAGCTCCCGACGTTGCGGGGCATAGAGCGGGTAACGGTCGGGGTCGGCATCCTCGATACCGATGAGGCCGCCGGAGTCGGCGGCTATCGCTCGCAGCTGGGCAGCCACCTCGGAGTCCTCGCCGAACTTGATCCTGTTCGGCAGCTCACCGTCGGGTCCGGCAGCACCGAACAGCACCCGCGACAGCGGCGAGCTGAAGCTGTTCTTGCTCGGAGCCCACCAGGTCACCAGCAGGGACCTGGCCCTGGTGAACGCCACGTACATCAGCCGCAGATCCTCACCGAGTGCTTCGGCATTGTGCGTCACCCGCCGCTGTCCATACCCTGGGCCACCCTGGCCCCCGACGTCCAGTAGCTGTCGCCCGGACCCGTCGTGCAGCCGCAACGGATCGGGGTCGTCCGGTACGAACCTGTTCCACGCGTAGGGCACGAAGACAACCGCGAACTCCAGACCCTTGCTGCGATGGACGGTGATGACCTGGACGGCCGCGTCCTCCGATGACAGCCGCCGACTCAGCTCGTCGCCGGCATCGACGCCAACCGATTCCTCTATCCGCCGCCGTAGCCACTCCAGCAGCGCCGACGGCCCGAGGTGATCGGACCTGGCGACGCTGTGCAGCGCATGTGCCACGTGCCGGATGTCGGTCAGCAGCCGATCGCCATCCGGCATCCCGAGCACTCTGGCACCGAGCCCAGCGGTCACCGTCACCGTCTCCAGCAGGGCGGCCATCCCGCCGCTGAGATGGGTCGATGCCCACTCCCGCAGCTGATCGCCCAGAGCGTCGATGGCTACCGAGTCTGCTGCCGCAAGTCGGGCGGCATCCCATCCGATGAACGGCGTCAGCGCGGCAGCGCGTACTTTGCCGCTCCGATTCGGCGATTCCAACGCGTCAAGCAGGGTCAGCCAATGGCCAGCAGCCTGCGACTCGAAGACACTGGTGTTGCCCGCGAGGACGACCGGAACCCCCAACGCCCGCAACGCATCTCGGACCAGCTCACCCTCCTTGTTGGTGTGCACCAGCACCGTCATATCGGCCGGCCCGATGGGCTTCCACTCGCCGTGGTGCTGGATGTCGGCCGCGGAGTGCAGCAGCTCTACCACCTCGGCGGCCAGATCCCTGGCTACCGACTCCCTCGCCGAACCGGACTGGCACAGGCCGTCGGAGCTCTGGTCCGCCTGCCATCGCTTGAGCTGCCTGATCCTGATCGGCGCCTGCCGGCCCGGCAGCCGGAATCGGGACCCGGCGTGCTGCGCCTCGATCGGC
>JALYXB010000106.1 GCA_030947305.1 Actinomycetota bacterium
AGGGCTGAATGGCCGCCTCGAACCAGCCGCAGGCTGCCCCGGCGCTGCAGCCGATGGTCCGGCACCGGCAGCCGGCGGCGCTGCGGCGCAAGATGCTGGTCGAGGCCGCCCGCTCGGTGATCGCCACTCGCGGACTGCATGCCACCACGTTGCGCGACGTGGCAGCCGCCGGCGACGTCGCGGTCGGCACGGTGACCTACCACTTCTCCGGTATCGCCGAGGTGCTGGCCGGCGTGCTCGAAGCCGAGATGCAGGAGTACTCAGCGCCGATCATGGCGGCCGCCGAACTCGCCCCAACCGGGCGGAAGGCGCTGCAGCACATCGTGAACGGGCTGCTGGCCGACGGTAAACGGGCCCGCGACCACTGGAGGTTGTGGCTGGATTTTTGGGCGTTGTCCGCACACGACGTGCAGTACGCACGCTGGCAGGCCGCCGTCTACCACGAGTTGTACGCGCAGGTCGAACACTTCATACGCAGAGGCCGCAGCGATCGCTCCATCGGCGGCGATGCCGATGAGCACACCGCCGCAGTTGAGTTCGTGGCACTACTGGACGGCCTGGTAGTGCAGTGTTACCTACCGTTGGCCAAACTGGCCCCGGCCGCAGCGCGCACGCTGCTGCTGGCCGGACTTACCCGGGCAGCGCCGCCACCAGCTGGCTGAGTTCGGGCGGCAATACCGGGCCGACTGTGCTCCGGTCGAACTCGACCCGGAAGATCTGGCCCGCGTGCCACCAATAAACCTCGTCGGTACATGGGTCCGGCGCGTCCCGAAAGACCACCTGCGCAACAGATCTCAGCGTCCTGGCGGCTCCGATGTCGCCCTGGGTCAACACCGGCCGAACCAGCACGGCGCTCATCCGCGGCGCTGACACGATGGCGTCGACCATGCCATGAAATTTTGCGACCGTGTCGGGCCAAAGCAGGGCGGTGGTGGTAAACGGGCTGCCGTCAACAGCGATCATTCGAAAGGTCACACCGGCGGCCACATGGTCCCGAACGTCGGCACCGACGAGCTCGTGGGTGAATGTCTGTTCGGCGGCCACGGCAAACGGATCGGACCCCCGGTGGCTTGCCGACTCATCACGGGTGACCGGGACGACGCCAGCCGCGGTGCGCCGGACCAGCCTGCTGACCAGGTCGCCGCCGGCGGCCCGCACAGTGTCCGTAGCACCCTCGCTGATCAGGGCCAGTGGCAGCAACTGGATTCGCAGACTGCCGTCGGTGTCGCTCATTTGACCGGATCCTACGAGCCATTCATGAACAACGACGGCATGGGCAGCGCCGGCGTCACCCAGAAGGCCGTTCCACCCGAGGAACTCGACGAGACGGCGCCCGACGGCACGCCAGCAATCGGCCCGGCTCCCGGCCGCAGTTCGGTGATCAGCGACGAGTGGATGCCAGTGCGCTCACTGACGGCGGTGCGCCAGGCGTGGGAGATACCGGCCTTCCCGGTCTTCAGATCTACCACCGCCGCTGGCTTCCAATCGCCGCCAGGATGTCCCTGCTCGATGAGAATGTCCGGCCGCTTGGTGTCCGCACCGAATTGCCGGGTCTGGCTGCCGTCCGGTCGATAGGACACTTCGGTACGAATCCGGTAGCCCGAATCTGAGGGAAGAATTTCGTCACCGTGATTCTTCAGCGATTGCTCAAGAGTGGTGTGTGCCCAGGTCCCCTGATTGGCCAGGGACGGATCTCTGCCGTGACTGGCTGCGAAGTCATCCCACCGGGTTTTCGGACCTTCGGCGTTGGGGTGGCGGAAGTACGCGGGATCAGAGCGGGTGGTCGCCGAGGCCCAGGCCTCATCGGCGCGGCCCTGTAAGTGCGGACGGGCGTGAGCCAAGGCGTCGTCGATGTTGCTGAAACGCGGGCTGATGTTGCCAACTAGACGACCGGCGCGGATGTTCGCGGCCCGTACGCCGGGAACCCTCAACGCAAACTTCTCGAACGCCGAATTCGCCTTCGACACACCGGAGGTGAGCTTGCCAAGCGTGGGCGAGTTACGCAGCGCTGCCATGGCCTTGGCGTCGCCGATGGCGCTCGTCATCCGGCCGCCGGCCGCTGCGAACTTCTCGGTACCGACGGCGGTCTTCACACCCTTGCCCAGCAGCTTGCCGACACCTGGCAACAACATGGTGGCCGCATCGATGCCGATCGAGAGCCACGAACCCTTACCGGTGACCAGCTTGAGGGTGACGTCGATCGCCAACGCTGCGCCGCCGGTGACCAGTGCAATCGGCCCCATGATCGGCGCCAGCACCGGGATGAAGGACAGCACACCCGCGATCGCGGAGATCACCTTCAGCACGCTGGAAATCTTGGCCAGCACGTCGGCATGATCGGAGATCCAGCCACCGATGCTGTGCATCAGGCTGCCGAACCAGCCGGGCGGCTTCTGGAAGCGCATGCCCTTGGCCCTGTTGACGTCGTGGACGGCTGACTGCAGCGCGTCGGAGTGTTCCTTGCGGACCAGCGCGGCCGATGCCAAGGTGGCCTGCATGTTGCCGTTCGCCTCGTTGAACGAGGACTGTGCACCCGAGGTCGGCGACAGGTAAGTACTGGCAGGCAGTTTCTCGCCGGGCTGGAGAGCCGCCGAGGCGGTGCTGACCCGGGCCTTTTCGGCATTGTCACTGCGATGCGCAGCATCGAGGTTCGCCTTGGCATTGGCGGCGGTCGCCTGCTGGCTGTCGTAGGTGGTCTTCAAACTGCGCATCCGCTGCTGGAAGCCGGTGAGCTTGTCCGCGTAAGAGGTCAGTGCGGCGGCGACGATGCCCCAGGCCTGTGAGGTGGTGTCGAGGTGGCCTGGCAGCTGGGCGTTGATGTCGTCGGTGAACTGCGCCCACTCGTCGCCCTGGACGGCTCCGGCTTGCACACCCCTGATGGCGGTGGACGCCGTCGATGCACTGCTGGAGAACTCACCCCACATCCTGCCGGAGGCGGCGATGGACCCCGGATCGCCGCTCAGCACGAAGTCCTCGGACATCGCAGCTCCACCTCCCTGCTACCCAGCCGCTGCTGCAGTGCTCATTGAAGGCCCTCGTGGTGGCATCCGACCGGCTTGGACCGAATGCCACCGGGGCATTTCCCTTTTGGTGCAACGGGAATCAGCCAGCGGCGATCGCCGACATCACCTTTCCGCGCATTTCCTTGACCGACGAGGTGTTCGCACCCAGCGCGGTGGCGATCTGGGTCAGGATCTCCTGTACGGCTTTCGATGAGCTGTCCCAACGCTGCTGAATGCCGGTGTACTGCTCCTGCTCCGCACCTTCCCACTGCGACTTCACCGAGTTGACGAACCCGGTGAGGTCGGCCAGTGAGCTTTCGATGCCGGCGATCACGCCCGCGACGTCGCCGTGCGAGGCCTCGGCGATGGCTTCGTCATACGCCTGCTTCTCTGCACTCATTTCATTCCACCTTTCAATACGCTTGGGAGCGGCCGGCACCCGGCGGCCGCATCGATGTGAGCTCAGAGTGTGGGAACGGTCGCGTCGAACTTCGCGGCCTTGAAGGTCGTTCCGAGCTTGGCGTTCTGCTCCTGCTCGTACTGGTCGTACAGGGCGCCGGCATTGTGCACCCGACCCTTGATGTCCGCCAGGGCCTTGTTCAAACCGGCCATGGCGGTATTCCAGGCATCCGTGAGCTGCGTCCAGGAGCCGAACGACGTGCCCTGCCATGAACCCGACAGCGGCTCGATGGCCCGGATGAATCCCCTGGCATGCCCGTTGAGGTCCTGCTCGGACTTCTCCAGATTGGTGCTGTGCGTGTTGACCGCGTTGTTCGCTACCGAGAACTTCGTGCCACCCATGTAAACCACCCCTTCTTGATCGGGACGTCTCGCGGTACGAGACCATCCCGCACCTGTTGAAGCTGACGCTAACGCCGCGGGATCGGTTCCCGCAGCTGTTTCGAATGGGGAGTACTCCCCATCGCTGGCGTCTTCCGCGCCGGTGTCGGGTCACTCATCGTGGTCCGGAAATCTTGGTCCGGGATTCCACGGTTCCAGTTCCGATGCGGGCCGAAACCGTTGCAGGACAGGCACCTTGGCGACAGCGTCCGACATCGCCCGTTGCCGCGGCTGGCGTCGGCCGTCGGCCGTCGGAGCCAGCTGCGTGCGGCGGATGCTGCATCCCCGATGGGGAGTTCACCCCACCCGCAGACCCGCCGTTCCGGTGCGGCCGGCTACGGCTGGCCGACCGGCCGGCCGTGCCACCTCGGCCGCCAGCGTGAGACCCGCCGTTGTTGCCTGCCTGCCCAGCCGATCCACCCGGCGACGACGCAGCCCCTCATCGCGCGGTAGCAGTACGACAGGTAGCTCGGCGAAGCTGAAGGACGGTGTGCCCAAGCTCCGCGAGACGATCGCGGCTGTCGCCGGCGCACGTCCGTCGGTGCAGCTGTCCAGCCACCGCAACGCCGACTGCAACCGTCTGTCGACGTCGCCGTCTCCCCTGGCCACCAGCACGAAGTGATCGGCACTCGCCAGCACGTCCGGAAAGACGGCCGACTCCGGTCCGGCCGGGGTGTCGATCACCACCAGGTCTGCCCGCTGACGGAGCAGGGCAAGGGTGCGCATCAGGAACCGCGGTGCGGGGGCCGGGCCGCCGGCACGCAGCGAGAGCACCGGAACGGCAGCACCTGGAGTTCTCGACGCCTGCAGCCGGCTGCGGGCCACCATCTGGCCAGCAGCGGTGATGTCCAGCAGGTCGTTCAGGCCGCCGCGGGCAGTGTCACCGCCCAGCAGGGCGGTCACCGATCGGCCGGCCACCCCGAGCTCTCCGGCGACCGCGCCGACCGACGGACAGGGCCGGCGATCGGCCGCGACCGTATCCAGCACCAGCACCCGCCTGTTCGACCAGCCGGCGGCCGACAGCGCCAGCACGGCGGCGACGCTGCTGCGGCCCTCACCGGGAGTAAGGCCGATCACCGCGACGGTGCGCGGCCTCGGCACGGTGCCGACGAACCGATTCCTGGCCGCGGTGAAGTTGCCGATGTCCCTGCCGAGCAATGGGTTTACCGCTGAACCGCAGCGTGCGAGCACCGTATGCGCGTCCATCGTCACCTCCGTTCGCCGCGGTCGGAACCGACCGGCCGTTGCCGACGTCATCTACCTACCACTTCACCACGTTCGGCGAAGCCGGATGGGGAGAAGTCCCCGATTTGTGGACAACTCCCCCGCTTCGGGCGTGTTGTCCTTAGGCTGAACAGGCGGACACCCCGGTGGACCACCGGCACTGATCAGGGAGGTATCGAGATGGCATCGTCCTACGCCAAGTACCCATACGAAACTCTCATGGAGATCGGCAGCAAACTCCACGGCGTCCACCAGACGGTCCAGAAGGGCCACTCGATTCACTACGTTGACGGCCTGCACGGCGACCAGCACGACCTGTCGGATGCCATCAGCGGGTTCCGCAGCGAGTGGAGGGCCAGCGCCGACAAGCTGGTGCAGAACATCGGCGCTACCGGAACGCTCTCGACCCAGCTCGGCACCACCGCCCAGCAGATCGATGAGCAGCTGGCGAAGGCCCTGCACCCTGGTAGCGGCACGGGCTCCGCCGGCGCGTGACGGAACTTCGCGAACTCTCCGAGCGCGTCGAGCTCAACCCGGACGCGCCAAGGCCGTCCTTCCCGCTGTTCATGGATCTGCCGGCCACCTGGTGCCTGCTCGACACGAACCCGTCGAGTTGGGAACGGTCGGCACAGACCATGATCTATACCACTTTCCGAGGTTCCCGGCTGGGAGCAAAAGAACGCCGGGAGGTGATGGCATTCTTCGATCAGCTGGTCGCCGACTGCCAACGGGCCGGCGCCAGCCTCAGCTTGATTCAGCTGGGTCGGCTGAATCAAGGCGGCGCGGCCAGCCTCGGCATCCATCTCGCCTTCGGCGACGAGGGGCAACCGGCCACCGTCGAGATGGTGCGAGACACGTTGCCGCGCAATGGAATCACCCGCGAGGTCAGGTCCGGGGTTGGGCCGGCGCTGTTGCACAGTGAACGGATGACGATGGTGCCGCCGGGCGCCACCGAGCTGGTGGCAATGACCAGCGTTCAGATCTTCGTGCCGATCCCGGACACCACCTGGACCGCGGTATTCGCCACCGCCAGCGCCTACCCGGAGCTCACCGAACCGGTCGAGCAGTTGCTGACCAGGATCGTCGAGAGCTTCCGCCGGACGGCCGAGCCCGTACCGCTGCCGACACGCGTCACCGACGGTGATGCGACCCCCGCCGACGGTGCCGACGATCCCGACGACTACGTCGAGCTGCCGCGGACAAAGGCCCCTGGCATCGAACGCGGCTTCACCACCCTGGTCCGCAAGCGCATCGAGCCGGCGCAGCCGCCCGGCGATGCCGCAGGGACCGCCGACCAGGATGAGGAGTCCGGCCAATGAGCGACCCACGTCCCAAGATCATCTTGCAGGCGCACGCAACCCGCTCCGCCGTCGCACAGGCGTTGCTGTTGCACTCCAGCGACCGCAGCTCGCGCGATCTGAAGAAGCCGTTCGGAGCGTTGATCGCGGGCACCGTGGTGGCGATCGTCATCCTGGTTACCTTCTACATTGCCGGCCGGATCGGCTCGCTGCCCAAGACCTGATGTGCGGCTAGCTGAGCGCCCTGTGCATGGCACCGATCACGTCGAAGACAAGTATCAGTCCTGGAACCAGGGCGAGCACCGCAACGAACTCCAGCGCCTCGAACAATCGTCGAAGTCGCATCCTCGGCACCTCGGCCAGCGCCGAGAACCCAGCAACAGCCAGCACAATGACCACCAGCGCGAGTACTCCGAGGGTGGCAGCGGCCGCTCCCAAACGATCAGTCATCGACATCCACCGCGGCACCATGACGGCCACCGCAATGCCGCCGATGACGGCGACAGCGAGCATCGGTACGACCTGCCGAACGCGGGAGAACATCCTGCTGCGCAGCCCGAACACTGCCGCACCGAGCACCCCGAACAGCGGCGGCACCCAGCCCTGGGAGCCGGCGCCGGTGAGCTGGGTGCGGATCAGTACCAGCACGGCCAGCGCGGCGGCGATCGAGCAGGCCCAGACCACTCCGGTGGCGATCGAACTGCCGCGGCGCACCGAATCCTCGACGGTGGCTCGTGGTACCCGTTCGCCGCGCTCGTCCGCCACCAGCAGGTTCACCAGACCCGCGCCACCCAGCGCGAACTGCCCGGCCAGGCCGACCCCGACCACCGCCAGCAGCACGATCACCGCCGCCATCCGGTGCGCAGGCAACCCGGCGAACAGCCCGACCCAGCCGGCCAGAGCCAGTACGGTCGCGGTCACCCCACCGGCAGTCGCCGTCGATTCCTGCCGCACCAGTCCGACAGCGATCAGTGCCAGGGCGGCCCCGGTGACGACCAGCATCAGGTTCGCGCCGCTGAGGCCCTTCATCGGCAGTTCCACCGCGTACACCAGTGCCGCGGTCGCCGGGATCGCGGTCGCCGCGGCGTATCCCCCACCGCGCTCGCTGACCAGCGCCCCGACCGTCAGCGCCACCATCGCGGCCAGCGCTGCCCCCATCCAGGAGACCGGACCGGGGGCCGACACCGACGCGATAGTGGCGGCCAGCAGAATCGGAGCCATCAGCCCGGCGATGCCGGAGCGGCGGTGCCCTGCGGTGAACGCCGGCGCGATCTCGGCAACGGTGTCGCCGGCCACCGATTCCACATCGTCGACAAACGGCGGAGCGGCGGCGGCCGGCGCCGGCGTCAGATACAGCACCATGCCGTCCAGGATGCCGACCTCGTCGAGGGAACGCTCCGGCGGCAGCGTGCCGAGCTCCGGGGTGGACAACACCCAACCGCGTGGGACGGCGCCGCTCGGAATCGATAACAGCCGCAACACCATCGGCAGCTGCTCGGCCACCGGAGCCGAGGCCGGCAGCGAAATGTCGACCTGCCGGTCCTCGCCGGCAATCGTCACCCTGGTGAACCGCGTTGCCATTGCTCACCTTTCGACGATCGGACTCGGTACGGGCGTCCCGAGCATGGCGAACCGGCCCGCAGCCGGGGCCGGTCGCCGTAGTCTAAGCGGCGGCGAACTACCCGCCGAAGGGTCGCGCCGGCCATCGGAGATCAGGCGTCGGGGCCAGTCGGCGGCCGGCGACTTCTGACTACTCTGACATTTCCGGGGAGGTTGATGTGGCGCAACGGCTGATCCACCGGCCGGCCAGGAATCGTCCCCCACAGGCCGATCTGCGACCCGTCGAGCTGATTCCGCCGCCCACCCTTGGGGAGTCGGGTGCCGGGGTGCAGGGAGCGATGCAGGTCCTGATGCCGATCATGGGCGGCGCCGGATCGCTGGTGATGATCGTCGCCAACAAGAACCCGCTGATGCTGATCACCGGCGGCATCATGATGGCCGTCACGGTGCTCGGCGGCATCGTCATGTTCATCGCGCAACGCACCGGTGCCGCCAAGCACGCGGTCGACACCCGCCGGCGCTACCTGGAGTACATCGAGCGGGTACGGACCGACATCGGCAAGTCCGTCGCCCGGCAACGCGAGGTCGCCGAGCACCACCATCCTCGGCCCGAGGCGCTGCCGGAGATCGCCCGCGATCCGCTGCGGCTGTGGGAGCGCCGACCGACCGACACCGATTTCCTTGTCGTACGAATAGGCACCGGCTCGTCGCCGCTGTGGCAGAAGGTGTACGCCCCCGAGGCCAGAGATCCGCTGGTGGAGCCGGACATTGTGGCCGCTGCCGCCGTCCATCGCGTCGTCGAGCGGGATCGGATCGTCGACGGCATGCCGGTCTGCCTGCCGATCTCCGGGCGGGTCACCATTACCGGCCCGACTTTGCAGACCCGCGAGGCGGTGACGGCGGCGTTGGCCCAGCTGGTGACCCTGCACGGGCCGGGGGAGGTACGCCTGTTCCTGGTGTCACCGCGACGATCCGCCGGCTGGCTGGATTGGGTCAAGTGGATGCCGCACGCGCTGTCCGACAATGAGGTCGACGGCACCGCACCCAAACGATTGGCGGTGTCCGACCCGGCGGATCTGGCAGAGCTGATCAATCCGGAGATCTCGCGCCGGGTCGGTGAGCTCACCAGATCCGGTCGGCTGCGCGGTACCTCGGCGTCGGTATTCGGCGCGGCCCTGGTGATCCTGCTGGACGCGGCCGGCGGCAAGGCCCCCGACGTGTTGGCGTCGATCCCCGCCGAAATCTCGCCGGCCCAGATCGGGGTGCACTGCATCACGATGGTCGATCACCCGATCAACGAACCAGAGCGGGTCGACGTGCGGGCGCTGTGCGTTGACGGCGAAGTGCAGATCCAGGACCTGCGACGCCGGCGGGAGGACGACGAGGCCGCCGCCAGAAGGCGCTCCGAGGGCGCGCCTTCTGGCGACCTGGACCGCATCTGCGGTGGCACCCTGCGCGCCCTGACCAGGGAGCTGACGGCAGTGGGGCTGGTGGAGGAGTCCGGCGCCGGCGCCCCGCTGGAATCGACGCTGACCCTCAGCGATCTCACCGAGGTCGCCGATCCCGGTCACTTCGATCCGCTGGCGACCTGGGCCAAACGCAGCATGCCGGACTTTTTGAAGGTGCCCTTCGGGTTAGGGCCGTCCGGCGAGCGGGTCTACCTGGACATCAAGGAGAACGCCCTTGGCGGGATGGGGCCGCACGGCCTGTGCGTCGGGGCCACCGGCTCCGGCAAGTCCGAGGTTCTGCGCACCATCGTGCTGTGTATGACGATCAGTCACCCGCCGGAGCGGCTGGCGCTGGTGCTGGTCGACTACAAGGGCGGGGCCACCTTCGCCGGGCTCGAACAGACACCGCACTGCGCCGCGATGATCTCCAACCTGTCCGACGACGACGGCCTGGTCGACCGGCTGCACGACGCGCTGTTCGGTGAGATGAAACGTCGCCAGCAGCTGCTCGCCGAGGCCGGCAACGTACCGAACGTCACCGAGTACAACCGCCGCCGGGATGCTTCCCTCGGCGACGCCGAGAACTCTGGACCGACACCGCTGCCACCACTGCCGAACCTGTTCGTGGTCATCGACGAGTTCGGCGAGCTGCTGACCGCGAAGCCCGACTTCATCGAGCTGTTCCTGGCAATCGGCAGGATCGGTCGCTCGATCGGAGTGCACCTGATGCTCGCCTCCCAGCGGTTGGAGGAGGGCAGGCTGCGCGGGCTGGAGTCCTATCTGTCCTACCGGCTCGGGCTGCGCACCTTCAACCCGCAGGAATCTCGCACCGTGCTCGGCGTTCCCGACGCCTACGAGCTGCCACCGATCCCCGGTTCGGGTTACCTGGCTGTTGACACCACCGTGTTCCAGCGGTTCAAGGCCGGCTACGTTTCCGGCACCTACCGGCCCCCCGTCACCGGCGAGACGCTGATCGACACCGCACCGGTGGTCGCGCCCTTCCCACTGTTCAACGACACCGCCGCGTTCCTGGAATCGCTGGCACCCAAGGACGGCACGTCGGATCTCCAGGACAATGATGCGGACGCGCTGCTGCCGACGGTGTTGGACGTTGCGGTCCGGCAGATGGCCGAGGTGGGCACCCAAACTTCGCAGATCTGGCTGCCACCGCTTCCCAAGCGGATCGATATCGACACCGTGACGGGGCCGGTTCGCGTCGATCCGGTGCGCGGTCTGTGCGTCGGCGTCGGCGGCAGGCTGTCAGTGCCGATCGGGATGCTGGACAAGCCGTCGGAGCAGAAGCAGGAACCGTACCTGATCGACCTCAGGTCCTCCGGAGGACACATCGCGATCATCGGCGCACCACAGACCGGTAAGTCCGTGCTGCTGCGGACCTTGATCGTCGGTGCGGCGCTGACCCACCTGCCGGGCGAGGTGGCGTTCTATTGCCTGGACCTGGGCGGCGGCGCGCTGCGGGCGCTGGAGCGACTACCGCATGTCGCCGGCGTGGCGGCCCGCTTGGACGCCGACCGGGTGCGCCGCACGGTCGCCGAGGTGGCCGCCGCCCTCGCCGAACGCGAGGAGTTGTTCGGCCGGCTGGGCATCGATTCGGTCGAGCAGATGCGCGAGCGCTATCGCGCCGGCCGGCTGCCCGAGCTGGCGGTCGCCGATGTCTTCCTGGTGATCGACAACTGGCCGGTACTGAAGAACGACTTCGAGGATCTGGCCGACGTGGTACAGGAGTTGGGCGCTCGCGGCGCCGGTTATGGCATCCACTTGATCCTGGCCACCGGTCGCTGGTCGGATGTCCGCATGCAGTTACAGTCCTCGATCGGTACCCAGATCGAGCTGCGGATCAACGACCCGATGGAGTCGGTGGTCGGCCGCAAGCCGGCCGAGAATCTACGCGCCGACAATCCCGGCAGGGCGCTGATCGTCCCCGGTTTGCAGGTGCAGATCTGTCTGCCGACGCTGTCCGCCGACCGGGCCGCCGACCCCGATGCGGCCGGCCAGGGCCCGGCCACCGACTACGGCCCGCTTGTTCCCGGCCGACACCAAGCCGACGGGTCAGCGGCCGACGAACAGGAAAGCCTGGCCGGCGAGCTGTCCGCACTGGAGTCTCGCGGCCGCAGCGAACCAGCCGACACCGCGGAACCCGATGCCGACCACGTTGCTGGGCCGGCGCCGGTGCCGGCCGGCAGCGGCGTGCCGGCGGCCGCCGCCCCCACCGAGAAACTGATCGCCCAGATCGCCGATGCCTGGCCGGGCGACCCGGTGCCGGTGATCAGGATGCTGCCGACGCTGGTCGATTACGCGGAACTGATGGCGCGGGCCGGCGACCGCAAGGGCATCGTTATCGGCATCGATGAGGCCGAGCTCAAGCCGGTGGAGCTCGACCTGTTCGGCGCCGACCCGCACCTGATCGTCTTCGGTGACTCCGAGTCCGGCAAGACCTCGCTGCTGCGGGGCATCATCGCCAACCTGGTCAGCCGCTATTCCGAGGATCAGGTGATCTTCGGCATCTACGACGTGCGCCGCAGCCTGCTCGACGTGGCCCCGGAGGACTACCTCGGCGCCTACGCCGGCACCGTCGGCATTGCCCTGCCCACCTCCGCCGCTATCGCCGCCGAGCTCCAGAAGCGGCTGCCGCCGGACGATGTGACGGCCGCCCAGCTGCGGGCCAGATCGTGGTGGAAGGGCGCCGAGATCGTGGTGATCGCCGACGACTACGACCTGCTGTCCAGCAGCGGCCAGGGCCCGCTCGGTCCGTACCTCGACTACCTGCCGCAGGCCAGGGATCTGGGCATCCACCTGATCATCTGTCGGCGTTCCGGGGGCGCCGCCAGGGCAATGTTCGAGTCAGTCCCGCAGCGGCTGAAGGAAGTCGGCGCCACCGCCCTGCTGTTGTCCGGCGATCGACAAGAGGGACAGTTGTTCCCAGGCGCCTACATGTCGGTGCAACCACCCGGCCGCGGCACCTTGATCAGACGCGGCCGCAAACCGCAATTGATCCAGCTGGCCTACCGTCCGGAGGATCACCTTTAATAGCCGGCGCTTGCGAGACTCGCCATAGCACCCGACCGACGCCGTCCCACTCGCTGGTTGACCATCGGCCCGCATCCGTACGCTGACCAACATGACGCAGACGCTCGTGCAAATTACCGGTGCTGACCCCGCGACGCGACCGCAGGACGATCTGTTCCGGCACGTCAACGGTGGCTGGTATGCGGCGACCGAGATCCCGGCCGACCTGCCGTCAGCCGGCGGGATGATGGACATGCGGCTGCGGGCCGAACAGCAGGTTGGTGACTTGTTACGGGAATCGGCGGCCGCCGCGGAGACCGGCGTGGCGGCGACCGGCAGCCCTGCCCAACAGATCGGTGCGCTGTTCTCCAGCTTCCTTGACACCGACAGGGTCGAGCAGTTGGGCCTCACTCCGCTGACGGCGGAATTGGACAGGATCGCTGCCCTGGACGACGTGGCGGGCCTGGCCGCGCTACTCGGAGAGTTCGCGCGTTCCGGGGTGACGGGCGTTGTCCGCAGTTATGTGGACACCGACGATCGCCACTCCGATCGCTATCTGGTGAACATCATGCAGGGCGGCATCGGGCTGCCGGACGAGTCCTATTACCGCGAGGATCAGTTCGCCGACACCCGCGCCGCTTACCTGGCGCACATCGGCAAGATGCTCGCCCTTGCCGGCATCTCCGAACCGGATTCCGCCGCCGCCAGGGTGATGGCACTGGAAACTGGGCTGGCTGCGGCCCACTGGGATGCGGTGGCCTGTCGCGACGTCATCAAGACCTACAACCTGACGACGGCGGCCGAACTGGACGCTGCGGCACCGGCCTTCGACTGGGCCGGCTGGGCCACGGCCGTCGGCGGCGACCACGCGACGATCGCCGAGACGATCGTTCGGCAGCCCTCCTACCTACCCGCACTGTCGGCGGCGCTGTCGCAAGTGTCACTGGCGGATTGGAAGCTCTGGCTCAGCTGGCACCTGGTGCACGCCTGGGCGCCCTACCTGTCCAGCGGTTTCGTCGACGAGAACTTCGACTTCTACGCCCGCACGCTGGCCGGTACCCAACAGCAACGGGAGCGCTGGAAGCGTGGGGTGACGCTGGTGGACAACAACCTGCCGGAAGCGGCGGGCCGGCTGTATGTGGAGCGGCACTTCCCGCCGGCCGCCAAACAGCGAATGGACCAGTTGGTCGAGAACCTGATCCAGGCCTACCGCGACAGCATCGCGGCGCTCGACTGGATGGGATCGGAGACCAGGCGTCGAGCTATCGACAAGCTCGGCCGGTTCACCCCGAAAATCGGCTACCCGGACAGCTGGCGCGACTACAGCTCGATCACTATCGACGCCACCGACCTGGTCGGCAACGTCCGCCGCGCGCTCGCATTCGAGACCGACCGGCAGCTGGCAAAGATTGGCCGACCGGTCGATCGCAGCGAGTGGCTGATGCCACCGCAAACCGTGAACGCCTATTACAACCCCGGAACCAACGAGATCTGCTTCCCGGCAGCCATTCTGCAGCCACCGATGTTTCACCGCGACGCGCCGGACGCCGCGAACTACGGCGCAATCGGCGCGGTGATCGGGCACGAGGTGGGGCACGGTTTCGACGACCAGGGCTCCCAGTACGACGGCGACGGGAACATGGTCAATTGGTGGACCGACGCCGATCGAGCAGCGTTCACCGAGCGGGCCGACGCCTTGATCGCCCAATTCTCGGCGCTGGAGCCGCTGGAGGTTCCCGGCCAGCGGGTGAACGGCGCCCTCACCGTTGGAGAGAACATCGGCGACCTCGGTGGGCTGACGATCGCATTGAAGGCTTTTGAGATCGCTCGCTCCGTGGCCGGCGAGCCGGCGGCCACCGACGACGATCGACGCCAGGTGTTCATGGCATGGGCGGCGGCCTGGCGATCCAAGCGGCGCAAGGAACTGGCGGTGCAGTACCTGCAGATCGATCCGCACTCACCACCCGATCTGCGGGCCAACATTGTGCGCAACCTGGACGAATTCCACTCCGCTTTCGGCACCGTCGCCGGCGACGGGATGTGGCTCGATCCCGGCGATCGGGTCCGCATCTGGTGACGCCCAGCGTTACCTCGGTTCGCCTTCGCCCCGGTCGCGTGCCGGTGGCATCGATCGTTCGGGAGCCCAGCGTGAAGCTTGACGGAACCTCTGCCATCGTTACCGGAGCGGCCTCCGGACTTGGCGCAGCGACCGCGAAAGCCCTTGCCGTCAAGGACGTTTCGGTGGTCGGACTGGATCTGGCGGCCGGGTGGGAGAAGGCCGCCCGTCCGGGCGCCGGGGTGAGGGCTGTCGCCGGCGATGTGACAGATGCCGACGACGTGGCCGCAGCGGTGAAGGCGGCCACCGAATCCGGCGCGCCACTGAGGATGACGGTGAACTGCGCGGGACTCGGTTGGGCGTCCCGCATCCTGTCGAAGAAGGGCGTGCACGACTTCGACCTGTTCAAGACGGTGATCTCGGTCAACCTGGTCGGCACCTTCAACGTGCTGCGGCTGGCCGCGGAGGCGATGTCGCACACCGAACCTGTCGACGAGGCCGGCCAGCGAGGGCTGATCGTCAATACCGCATCGGTGGCGGCGTTCGATGGGCAGGTCGGACAGATCGCCTACTCGGCGTCCAAGGGTGGGGTGGCCGGGATGTGCCTGCCGGCCGCCCGCGACCTCGCCCAGTTCGGGATCAGGGTGATGACCATCGCCCCTGGCATTGTCGACACCCCGATGTTGGCCGGCGTCACCGAGGAGTTCCGGAACTCGCTGGCGGCCTCGGTGCCGTTCCCCGCTCGTCTGGGCACCGCCGACGAGTACGCCCAGCTGGCGCTGATGATCGCCGAGCACGACTACCTGAACGGCGAGGTGATCCGGATGGACGGGTCATTGCGGATGGCGCCTCGATAACAAGCGGCCATGGCTGACCCTTGGCGACTGGCAACCCGAGGATCTACTCTTCGCCCATGCTGGCCGCCGCACCGAGGCACTGATGTCGCGCTGGGAAGATGGACTGGAGCTTTCCGCCAGCCGTCCGCCGCCGCACACGCTTGTGCCTATCGAGCGCGACGTGCTGACCGGTAAGGCGATCCCGTTGGACCACCGGGACAAGCAGCGACACCGTGATCGGACGAACCGAGATCCCCATCCGCAGCAGCTGGCCGCCCCGCATGCTGCGGCGATTCCTCGGCCTCGAATCAGCGCGGTCGCGGCTGCCGGGACGGCGACAGCGGTGTTCGTGGTGGCCGGCGGGATCTTCTTGCTCAGCCGACCGGGTAGCAGGCCATCGTCGGCAGTAGCCCTTGCGCCCACTGGGAGCCCGACATCCATTGCTGCGACAATGGTTTCGGCGTCCGGCGCAACCAGCGGCTCGCTCGGCTCCACCGCTGGAACGACCGTCCTGACGACGGCCGCCGCGAACCCGATAGCAGCATCCGCCGCGCCCGTCGTCGAATCGGCCACCTCGAGCATCGTTTCCACTACCGGCACCAGGCCTAGCACCGGCTCCAGGATCAGCGCGTCGAAAACCCCGACCTCCTCTTCCGCGTCGGCCATCGCCCCGGCCGGTTTCAACGGCACGTACCACGCTGTCTACAAGTACGTGAGCGGTACCGGGACCGGGGCGCTGATCATCGGCAAGTCGACGACGGCGACGCTGCGGGTTCGCACCACCTGTTCCAGCCGTTCGGTGTGCTCGACCGTCATCAACATCAATGGCACGGCACAACCGGCGATCCCGGCGGGCCGAGGAACGTGGTCCGCTTCCACCACAGGCGAGGTCGCCTGCCGCGATTTCTACACCAACAAGCTGATCGGTGGCAGCTATCGCTTCCATGACACCACCAGCTATCGGGCAACGGCCGGTTCAGGCTCGCTGATCACGAAATTGACCGGCACCGATCGCCTCAATCAGTTGACCAAATGTCCGAACCAGGCTCAGGTTCTGATGAGCATCGTTGCGCCGTTCACGCTGACCCGCACCGGCCCGTGACGCCTCACCCCTTGTGCCCCGGCACGCTGGCGATCTACTGTGCGCCATGATCGTCTTCACCGACGGCCTAGGAGCGAGCTGTGGGCGAAAAAGGAAATGGCGCGGCCGTCGGTGCAGCTGCGATCGCCGCCGGGTCATTGATCGAGCGGGTGACGACGACTGCGACCGAAACCGTCACCGGTGCCGGGCAGGACTTTCTGACGGCGGTCAAGGACAAGTCGATCGGCGCGGTCGCCGACGGCTCGATCGCTGCCGCCCGAGACCGCTTGCACCGCAAGCCGGATGAGGAATCGCCGGCCGACCAAGGACAGGGCGCCGACGGCCAGGAACCAACCTGAGTCCAGCGCAGCGGATCGATCGGTGTCCGGCGTCCCGACGACGATCGCCAGCGCCGCACGCAGCCGCGACAGCGTCCGGCTGATCGGTGTCGAGCGCGAGTACTGGGTGCAGCGCGGCGGGCAATACCTCGACGCCCGGACCGTGTGGGCGGGGTTGCCCGGCCCTGGCGCGGCGCTGGATCCCGGCGATCCGCACAGCCGACGCGGGCCGACCGGTGCGGTCATCACCACCGACGGCCCGCACGCGGAGATCGCCACTGCGCCAATAGATCTGCGGCCAGGCTGCACTCTCGAGGTGCTCGCACACGCCGCGGCGGCCGAACGACATCTGCGGACTCAGCTGGATCGTCTGAACCTGATCGGCTATTCCACCCACATCAACGTGGAGGTAGACGACCGGATCGTGGTACCGGTGGCCAGGACGATCGCCCGGCGGCTGGCACTGCCGATCATGCTCGGGTTGGACCGCTCGACATCGCCGGGTGTGCTGATCCGGCCGCGACCCGGCCGATTGGAGGTGGGCGGCGAGTTCGCTGCCGGTGATCAGTTGCGCACCGCCGTGGTGATCACCGTGGGGATCGTCCTGCTGGCCGAGAACTGTCTCGGCCTTGATCGTTGGCGCCGCCCGGCCGGCCCACGCCTCGCCCTGACGAGTGCGACGGAGCGATACGGCCTGTATGTCGATCGGATGGCTTTCGGGCCGGACCTCTATCTGGCGGGCCGGAAGGCCTGGCTGGCCGGGCAGTCAGCCAATGAACTGATGGACCGCCAGTGGGGTGCGGCTCGCCGTTGGGCCGCAACGGTTCTCGGCCCCGACGAGCTGGCACTTGCCGACGACGTGGTGGCCGGTCGTCGTCCGCTTCCGCTGGAGAACCCCTGTGATGACGACGGGCCGACTGCCGCGGTCCGCACCGACCGGAGTTACCTTCCCCGGCGGCGCGGCGGCCTGACGATCTCGGTGGCCAATGCCACCTGGTGGCGGGCGGTCGTCGAGGTCCGAAACGGCAGCGCGTCGCGCTGGCTGACCGTGCCGGGCCGCGCGCTCGACCATGTACTGGATGCGATCGACGACGGTTCGCTGGACGACGATCTGCGCCGGATCGCCGACACATCGGCGGCCCAGGCACCGGTGCGTCGGTGGGGAACGGCTCGATCCAGCCTCACTCGACAGCACGGCCGGGGCCGTCAGCCGAGCTGACGGGACCTGCCAGGCGCGAACAACGCAGCAACCACCGCCACCGCAACGGCAGCCGCGCCGGTCAACAGCGCGGGCCCGATCGCGCCGGTGTAGCCGGTGGGCGAAATGCTGCCGCGGTTGCCGAGGAACACCGCAGTCAGCACCGCGACACCGAGCGCGACACCGAACTCCCTGATCGTCGAGTTGGCCGAGCTGGCGATGGCGAATTCGGTCTCCGGCAGGCCGTCCAGCACGGCGGTGGCGCTGGGTGCGAAGGTCAGCCCCATCCCGATGCCGGCCATCGCCAGCGCCGGGATGAACGAGGAGTAGCCGCTGCCGGCTTCGGTGATGATCGCCATCCAGACCAGCGACCCGGTCTGCAGCAGCAGTCCGGTGACGAGCAACGAGCGCACACCTGTCCGGCCGACCAAGGCACCGGCGATCGGTGCCACGATCATCGGCGCCGCGGTCCACGGCAGCGTTCGGATGCCGGCCTGCAGCGGCGTGTAGCCCTGCACCACCTGCAGGTACTGCGCCATCAGGAAGACCGCGCCGAACATCCCGAGGGTGAAGAACAGCCCGATCGCATTGGCGCTGGAGAAGCCGCGGCTCGCGAATAGGCGCAGCGGCAGTACGGCATCGTCCCTGCCCCTGGCGTGCCACAGGTAGCCGGGCACCAACACGGCAGCCAGCAACAGCGGGCCAAGCACCAGCGGCGAGCTCCAGCCGTCGTCGTTGCCGTGCACGATGCCCCAGATCCCCAGGAACACCGCGCCGCCCAGCAGCAGGGTGCCGCGCGGGTCGAAGCGCTGCCAGCCGCCCTTGGATTCCGCAACGGAGGTCAACAGCAACGGCGCGGCGATCACCGCAACCGGAACGTTCAGCCAGAAGATCGCCTGCCAGCTGATCCCGTCGACCACTGCCCCGCCGACCACCGGCCCGAACGCGACGCCCAACCCAGACACTCCACCCCAAATGCCGATGGCCGCGGCCCGCATAGCCGGCGGCACCGCCGCCGCCAGCAGGGTCAACGACAGCGGCATGATCGCGGCGGCGCCCAGCCCCTGAAAGGCCCTGGCGATGATCAAGGCCTCCGACGACCCGCTGACCGCGGAGCCGATGGAGGCGAGGGTGAACAACGCGATGCCGGCCAGCATCACCCGGCGCCGGCCGAACCGGTCGCCAAGAGTTGCCGCCGGCAGCATGAAGGTGGCGAACGCCAGGGTGTAGGCGTTGAGGAACCAGGACAGCTGACTCACCGATGCGCCCAGGTCGGTGCGAATGACCGGCAACGCCGTGGTCAGCACCAGATTGTCAAGGGTGGCCATAAACATCGGCAGCGAGGCCGCGATGATCGCCAGCCAGACGGGTATGCGACGCACCGGTGGTGCGGCCGCTGGTTTCGGTGCGCCGGACGAGGCCACAGCTGAGCCGACCACAACGGGGCTGACGGCAGAGTGAGTCATGACTCTCCTAAGAAGGCATCGAATGATTACTTACCTCCTGGAAGGTTAAGTAATCAAGTGATAACCTGTCAAGGATGTCATCGAAAATAGTTGCTCCCGCCCCGAGACTCGGTGGTGCCGAACGGCGCGAGCTGGTGCTCGACGCCGCCACCCGAGCCTTCGCCGGCGGTGGCTATGCCGGCACCAGCACCGACGCGGTGGCCAGAGCGGCCGGGGTATCGCAGCCCTACGTGGTGCGAATCTTCGGCACCAAACTGGAGCTGTATCTCCAGGTGTACCGACGCGCCTGCGATCGGATCGGGGACACGTTCCAGCAGGTGATCGCCGCTGGTCCGTTCGATCCGGACGACGAAGCCGCTTGGGGGCGGCTGGGCGAGGCTTACACCGCCCTGGTCGCCGATCGGGATCTGCTGTTGGTGATGATGCACGGCTTCGCGGCCGGCAGCGTTCCGGAGATCGGCACGGCGGCGCGTCAGGGGATGGCCCACATCGCCGGGATACTGCAGGGCACAGGGGGCAGTACGGAGCGGATCCGCGATTTCCTCGCCCAGGGCATGCTGCTCAACGTGTTACTGGCCATGCGCGCCCCCGAGCACCTGGCCAGCGGTGGACCGCTGGCCACCATCACCACCTGTGCGTTCGGCGGCACCCTGCCCGCAGTCTGACGAGCGTGGCGTGCAGGCCGCCTCGTTAGGCTGGCGGGGTGCCCTCACCTGCCGACGAGCTGACCCCGCGGATCAGCGCCGCCATCGCCGCCGCCTTCGGTGAGCAGTATGCGGATGCCGATCCGGTGCTGCGCCCCAGTCAGTTTGCCGACCTGCAGGCCAATGCCGCGCTGGCGCTGGCGAAGAAGCTCGGCATGAAGCCACGTGATGTGGCCGAGAAGATCGTCGCCGAACTCGATGTCGCCGGGGTGTGCAGCGCGGTCGAGATCAGTGGCCCCGGGTTCCTGAACCTCACCCTGGATAGCGACTGGATCGCCGGCCAGACTCTCGTCCTTGCCGACGACGACCGGCTGGGGGTGCCGACCGAACAGCGGCAGATCGTGGCCATCGACTACTCGGCACCGAACGTGGCCAAGGAGATGCACGCCGGCCACCTGCGGACGACGGTGGTCGGCGACTCGCTGGCCAGAACACTGGAACACCTCGGCCACACGGTGATCCGGCAGAACCATGTCGGCGACTGGGGAACTCCGTTCGGCATGCTGATCGAGCACCTGCTCGATGCCGGCGAGAGCTCACCGGAGGCAAACCTGCTGCAGACCGACCCGAATGCCTTCTACCAGCACGCTCGGGAGAAGTTCGACGCCGACGACAGTTTCGCGAATCTCTCCCGCGCCAGGGTGGTCGCACTGCAGGCCGGCGACACCGACACCCTACGGCTGTGGAACGAGCTGGTCGAGCTGTCCAAGCTGTATTTCAACCGCATCTACTCCGCGTTGGGCGTCACGCTGACCGACGCAGACCTGGCCGGCGAGTCCATCTACAACGATCGGCTGGCCGGCATCTGCGATGAGCTGGAGCAACGGGGCATCGCCACCATCAGCAACGGCGCGCTCTGCGTGTTCCTGGAGGGCTACACCGGCCGTGAGGGCAAGCCGGTGCCGCTGATCATTCGCAAGTCGGACGGCGGATACGGTTACGACACCACAGATCTCGCCACGATCAAATATCGCATCGAACAGCTGCACGCCACCCGGATCCTGTACGTGATCGGCGCCCCGCAGGCCTTGCACCTGAACATGGTGTGGGACACCGCCCGGAAGGCGGGTTGGGTACCGGAGGGCGTGCAGATTGTGCACGTGCAGATCGGCAACGTGCTCGGCCCCGACCGCAAGATGATGCGCACCAGGTCCGGAAACCCGTTGCGGCTGATGGAATTGGTCGACGAGGCGACTACCACGGCCAGGAAGGTGATCGACGAGGCAAGGCCCGACCTCGACGAGGCCACCAGGGCCAGCATCGCGCCGCAGATCGGTGTCGGCGCCATCAAGTACGCCGACCTCTGGGTGGCTCATGACACCGAGTACATCTTCGATCTGGACCGGATGGTCGCCCTCACCGGCAACACCGGGCCCTACCTGCAGTACGCCGCTGCCAGGGTCCGGTCCATCTTCCGCAACGCCGGGCAGGATCCGTCGGAAGCCGTCGCTCCGATCAGCGTCCGCGAGCCGGCCGAGCGGGCATTGGCGTTGACACTGCTGCAGTTCGGGCCGGTCGTCGGACAGGTCGGCGAGCTGTTGGAGCCGCATCGGCTGTGCGGCTACCTGTTCGAGTTGGCACAGGGTTTCTCGGCCTTCTACGAACAATGCCCGGTGTTGAAGGCTGCCGACCAGGCCGTCCGGGGTTCCCGGCTGCGGCTGTGCGCTCTCGCCCTGCGAGTGCTTGTTCAGGGGCTCGACCTGCTGGGGGTGCAGGCCCCTGACCGGATGTGATCGGCGCCGCCGGTAGCCGGCTCGGCTGTCGATCGCCTGGCGACCCCCGCGCCTGTCAGACAGTGACGTCGCCCAGCGGGGAGCTGAAGGTCACCGACAGCAGCCCTGGCTGCCCATTGGGTGCGGACCACTGCACATCGACGTCATCGAGGGGATGGTCTACCGGTTCGCCCAGCCACTCGGTGACCCGACCTGGATCGCCGGCGATGGCCAAACTCTTGAGCCCGATACCGGTCCTGGCATCGTTGGACGGATGGTGACCGGCGGCGCTGGTCCAGTGCACGAAGAACGGCAGTTGCGGGTCGTTCATCAGACCGGAGACGCCGATCTGGTCCCAGGTGAGGTCGAATCCGTCCGGCAGCACCCGGTGCGCCGGCGTGCGGGGACGACCAAGCCGTTGTTCTACCGTGGCGATGTTGTCGACGGACACCACCCAGCCCAGCCAGCCGCCACCTGATTCGCTGCGGGCGCGCACCGCCTGACCGAACGGCATCTGGTCGACCGCCGGATGGTCGAGCGCTTCCACCACTTCGAGGTAGTGCCCGTCGGTGAGCGGCAGAATCCGGTTTCTGGTGCCGAAGCCGGGGTGAACGCCGCCATCCACCGGAGCGGTGCCGAGCCGGCCGGCCAGCCGGGCCGAGGTGGCGTCAAGGCCGTCGAGTCCCGCGGCGTACGAGACGTGGTCCAGGCGCATCCACTGATGGTGGCAGGTGGCGCAGAGTGATCAGAACAGGGGTCCGGTCCGAATCGTGCGCAGGTGCAGCAAGCCCTGCCGGGGTTGGTCAGTCCCCGGCCACCGCGGCCGGCTGCGGCGAAGGCTGATCATGCTCATGCGCGCCCGGCTCTGGCTGATCGTCGCTGCCACCGGCCATCCCGGCGTGCGTCGGCTTCGCGAAACACAGCACCGCGATGAGCCCGATGATGAGCACTGCGGCCGGCAGATACACGCTCTGCCCCATCGCGTGCGCGAACGGGTCTTGCAGCGGGGCCGGCAGCGGCCCGGTCGCACTCTGCAACGAATCGGCCCTGGGGGCACCCTTGCCGGCGGGGGCGGCCGCCGACAGCCGAGCGGCAATCCGGTTCTGCATCAGCACTCCGACCGCGGCGCTGCCGAGCACGGCGCCGACCTGCCTGGTCATGTTGTACACCCCGGCACCGGCCCCGGCCTGCGTCATCGGCAGGTTCCGGGTGGCCGTTGCCGACAGCGGCGCCCAGATGAAAGCATTGCCCATGCCCATCAGGGCGATCGGTGCCAGCACGCCGATCACCGGCGTGGTCGAACCCGCCACCGAGCCGAGCCAGAAGAACGACACCACCGTGAGGACGAAGCCGAAACC
>JALYXB010000107.1 GCA_030947305.1 Actinomycetota bacterium
CAGGTCGGCCAGCAGGTCGGCGATGTCCTCGATCCCGACGGACATCCGGATCAGGTCGGATGGCACTTCGAGCGCCGACCCCACGACGCTGGCATGTGTCATCAGAGACGGATGCTCGATCAGCGACTCGACACCTCCGAGCGATTCTCCCAGGGTGAACAGCCTGGTGCGGGAGCAGATCTTGACCGCCTCCTCCTGGCCGCCGACAACGGTGAACGACACCATGCCGCCGAACCGCGACATTTGTGCTGCCGCGACATGGTGGCCCGGATGTTCGGGAAGGCCGGGGTAGTAGACCTTGCTGACCTTGCTCTGCGTCAGCAACAGCTGCACGATCGCCTCGGCGTTGTCGCAGTGTCGATCCATCCGTACCGCAAGGGTTTTCGCGCCGCGCAAGGTCAGCCAGGAGTCGAACGGGCCGGCGATGCCGCCCATCGACTTGGCGTGGAACGCGAATGCCTCACCGAGCTCGGGGTCGCTGGTGATCAGCCCACCACCGATCACATCTGAGTGACCGCCGATGTACTTGGTGGTCGAATGCAGGGCCACGTCGGCGCCCAGCTCCAGCGGTCGCTGCAGGTATGGGGTGGCAAAGGTGTTGTCAACGACCAGCTTTGCCTCTGCAGCGTGGGCGATCTCGGCCAACTCCGCTATGTCGGCAATACCTAACAACGGGTTGGTCGGAGTCTCGCACCAGATCAATTTGGTGGCTGGGGTGATCGCCGCCCGGACGGCGTCCAAGTCTGCCAACGGCACAGCGGAGTAGGTCAAACCCCATGGCAGGTAGATCTTGTCGATCAACCTGAAGGTGCCGCCATAGGCATCGTTCGGCATCACCAGATGATCGCCAGGCTTGAGTATCGACCGGATCGCGGTGTCGACCGCCGCCATCCCGGAGGCGAAGGCATGCCCGCTGCGGCCCCCCTCCAGCGATGCCAGCGCCGTTTCCAGCGCGGTCCTGGTCGGATTGCCGGCCCGCGAATAGTCGTATCCGGCGCGGGTGACCCCTACCTGGTCCTGCGCGTAGGTTGAGGTCTGATAGATCGGCACCACCACCGCGCCGGTGTGCGGATCTGGTTCCTGTCCAGCGTGGATGGCCCTGGTGGCAAAACCATCGGAAAGCTCGTACCGGGCCTGCGTTGTCGGATGCTGAGTGGTCGGATGCTGAGTGGTCGGGTCATGCGTAGTCACCGAATCTCCCGTCAGCGCGCCACGAAGGCGAGCAGATCTGCTCTGGTCAGCACACCGGCCGGCTTGCCGTCCTCCACCACCATCACCGCGTCGGACAGCTCGAGCGCATGCCGCGCCGAGTCGACGGGTTCGCCGGCGCCGACCAACGGGAATGGGGCATCCATGTGCGCGGACACCCGATCCGCTAGCGCCGCCCTGCCGGTGAAAAGTGCGTCCAGCAAGGCCCTTTCGGATACCGAGCCGGTCACCTCGCCGGCCATCACCGGCGGCTCGGCATTCACCACCGGCATTTGGGAGACCGAGTACTCGTGCAAGATCTCGACGGCGTCGCGCACCGTCTCTGCTGGGTGGGTGTGCACCAGCGCCGGCAGCTGACCGCTCTTGGAGCGCAGCACGTCGCCCACTGTCGCCTTGTCGTCGCGCGTCAGGAAACCGTAGGACGCCATCCAGCTATCGGAGAAGATCTTCGACTGGTAGCCGCGGCCGCCGTCGGGCAGCAGCACCACCAGCACGTCATCGGTGGTCAACCCGGCCGCGATCTTCAGCGCGGCCGCGACGGCCATCCCGCAGGACCCGCCGACCAGCAAGCCTTCCTCGCGGGCCAGCCGCCTGGTGGTCTCGAACGACTCGGCGTCGGACACCGCGACGATGTCGTCGGCGACGGTGCGGTCGTACGCCGCCGGCCAGAAGTCCTCGCCGACACCCTCCACCAGATAAGGCCGCCCGGTGCCGCCGGAATAGACGCTGCCCTCAGGATCGGCGCCGATCACCATCACCGTGCCGTCGGACACGTCCTTGAGGTAGCGCCCGGTCCCGGAGATGGTGCCGCCGGTGCCCACGCCGGTGACGAAATGGGTGACCTTGCCGTCCGTGTCGGCCCAGATCTCCGGGCCGGTCGACTCGTAGTGACTGGCCGGGTTGTTCGGGTTCGAGTACTGGTCCGGCTTCCAGGCTCCCTCGATCTGTTTGACCAGCCGATCCGAGGTGCTGTAGTAGGAGTCCGGATCCTCCGGCGCGACGGCGGTCGGGCAGACCACCACCTCGGCGCCATAGGCCCGCAACACGTTGCGCTTGTCCTCGCTCACCTTGTCCGGGCAGACGAAAACACAGTGATAGCCGCGCTGCTGGGCAACAAGGGCCAGCCCGACGCCGGTGTTGCCGCTGGTCGGCTCGACGATGGTGCCGCCGGGCTTCAGCTCGCCCGATTTCTCGGCGGCGTCGATCATCTTGACCGCGATCCGATCCTTGACGCTGCCGCCGGGATTGACGTACTCGACCTTGGCCAGCACCAGCGGCTTGAGTCCCTTGGTCAGCACGTTGAGCTTGACCAACGGTGTCCCCCCTATCAGGTCGATCACCGAGTTCGCGTAGCGCACGTCTTCTCCTTTGTCGGCCGCCGGCCCGGGACATGCCGAGCACGGCTCGTCTGCCGACACCGTCGTCTGCCGTTTGGTGGGGATGCCCGGCCCCAAGGCTATCGGCCCGTCCGGATGACCACGACCGCGGCAATCCTCGGGCACAATTCGGGGAGCAGCGGCGGTTCGGCTGTAGCGGTCAGCGAGTCGAAGGGTGACGGCGACGTGCAGGACAGGGGCGGGAAAATCGGCCTTCCGGCCGCCATGGTCGCCGCTGCGGCGGCAATGACGGGCTTTCTCGGCGTGGCAGGGGTGACCTGGGCGGCCATCCGATCACAGGCCAAGAATGTCACCAGCACGGTCGAGAACGCCGCAGTGCAGGCGGCGATCGCTGCCGGCGCCATCCCGGCCGGCGTCTCCCATGGCGACATCCCGCCACCGAGTGCCGACGGCGTCTTCCGACCCGATGGCAGCACGGTGGTCGGTGAAGCCGCGGGCCTGACGCTGGTGTTGCTCGGCGACTCGACATCGGTCGGCTACGGCTGCGCGAGATCGGATGAGTTGCCTGGCGTGCTGCTGGCACGCCGGACCGCTGCGGCACTGCAGTTGCCGGTGCGGCTGTCCACTCACGGTCGGGTCGGGGCCATGTCGGCCGAGCTCGACGACCAGGTGACTGCGGCCGTCGAACAGCGGCCGGACCTGGCGGTGATCTTCATCGGCGCGAACGACATCACCGGTCAGGTGTCACCGCACAGGGCGGCGCGCTGGCTGGGGGCAGCCGTAGCCGCACTCCGTGCCCAGGGCATCGAGGTAGTGGCGGCGACCTGCCCCGACTTTGGGGTGATCGCCCCGATCCCGCAGCCGCTGCGCACCCTGGTGACCAGGTGGTCACATCGGCTGGCGGTGCTGCAGGAGCGGGCCGTCCGGGAGGCCGACGGGATCGCGGTGCCGATCGGGCGACTGGTCTCCCCCGGTTTCCGGGGCCGACCCGACCTGTTCTTCGTCGACGGCTTCCATCCGTCCGCAGCCGGCTACGCGCGGGCGGTGGAGGTGATGATCGGTGCCGTCATCTCCTGCGCGATGCGGGCGTTGTCCGAGCGCGGCGTCGAAGGGAGCAACAGCGTTAGTTACTGCGCAGATACCCGAGCAGCCGGAGAATCTCCAAGTACAGCCACACCAACGTCACCATCAGCCCGAAGGAGAAATACCAGGCAGTACTGGCCGGCGCGCCGGCCTTAATAGCCTGGTGGATGGTCTCGAAGTCGAGCATGAAGCTGAACGCGGCAATGACGATGCAGACGATGGAGAAGACGATCGACAGGGTGCCCCCGTCGCGCAAGTGGAGGTTGCCGCCGAACATGCCGACCAGCAAGTTGGCTACCATCAGCACTACGACGCCGATCATTGCGCCAAGCAGCACCTTGGTGAACTTGGGCGTCACCCGAATGACACCGGTCTTGTAGACCACCAACATGCCGGCGAAAACACCGGCGGTGCCGATGATGGCCTGCATCGCGATTCCGGGCCACTGACCCTCGAATACAGCAGTGATCGCGCCGAGCAGCACTCCCTCGGCCACCGCGTAGCCGAGGATCAGCGCCGGGTTCGACGACCGCTTGAAGATGATCACCAGCGACAAGACCAGCCCGATCACCAACGCCGGGATGGTCAGCACATATGCCTTCAAGTAGGCGGTGATCACCCCCGCCACGATCGCGGTGCCGAGCAGCGTCGCCGTCCTGGCCACCACGTCGTCCAGGGTCAGGTAACGCTGTTGGGTCGGCGCGCCGTAGCCAGTGGCCGACGGCTGGTTGTACATCTGCTGCAGGTAGTCGGCGCTCGGCGCCTGCTGGGCGCCGATCACTTTCTCCATATTCCGGAAGGCAGGATTGTTGCTCGGCACGGTGTCCTCCGTTGTCCGGGTCTGCTTGACGTTGTACTGGTCCGAACGCTACCGGTCCTCGCCCGGGTTCGGGCAACATCGGTCGTTCTGAGGGCAGCGCTCATCACATCAAACGCTCGGCGCACCTCCCAGGTTCCCGCGCTTCGGACAGCCAGTGCCCCCGGTGGGATTCGAACCCACACCTGTGACCCTTTTAAGGGGCCTGCCTCTGCCAGTTGGGCTACGGGGGCGCAGCCGGCCGTTGCCGGCGGCTGGGTTCAGGGTAATTGCCGGACGATCTTGCCGGCCCGGGCCACAACGGCGTCCAGCATGGCGGGGGTCAGCTTGCCGGTGAAGGTGTTCTGCTGGCTGACGTGATAGCAACCCAACAAGGCCAGCTGACGGCCGGCGCGCTCTACGACGGCCTCCGCGCCGTGGCCGAACCTCGGCCGTGGACGTGGAATCTGCCAACCGGTCGCGGCCAGCGAACCCAGGAGCGCCTGCCAGCCGAAGGCGCCGAGTACGACAACCGCCGTGACGCTGTCCAGCAGTTCCAGCTCTCGCTGCAGGAACGGCGCACAGGTGTCTCGCTCCAGCGGCGTCGGCTTGTTCTCCGGCGGGGCGCAGTGCACCGGAGCGGAGATCCGGACATCGGTCAGCCTCAGCCCATCGCCGGCGGAGATCGAGTCGGGTTGCGAGGCGAGCCCGGCCCGGTACAGGGCGGCGAACAACACCTCACCAGACCGGTCGCCGGTGAACATCCGGCCGGTGCGGTTGGCTCCGTGGGCTGCCGGCGCCAGCCCCACAATGGCGATCCTCGCGTCGGCCGGGCCGAATCCCGGAATCGGTCTGCCCCAATAAGTCTGGCCGGCAAACGAGGCACGCGGCGTGGCGGCCACCCGCTCCCGCCAGGCCACCAGCCGCGGGCAGGCGCTGCACGAGGCAACCAGCGCGTCCAACTCGCCGATGCTGCCGACCGCGCCCGCTTTGCTGGGGGCCAGCTGATCCAGCTCCTGGCGTTCGGGCAGCGTCACCAACAGATGGTCGCAGATGCCAGGACTGGTCAGCTCGGGTGGCGTTCGTGATCGAGCCGTTCCAGCAGCCATCAGCGCCATCGTGCTGTCGGGCACGGCGACGGCGTTCTCCCAGCTGACGAGCGACTCATCCCTGCCCATGAGTTCGGCCCGCAGTAACGTCGTTGGCATGGCAGCCGACGCGACGAACATGACAGCGACGAGTGACGAGAGCGGTGAGGCCGCGACGGGATCCAGCTCCTCGGCCGACCAGCACCATCCGCCAGAGCCGACCGACGACGTCGTCATCACCCGACACACACTGTCCACCGCCGACGGCGAACTCGCCTACACCGCGACGGCCGGCCGCATCGTGCTGAAGCAGGAGATGCTTACCGACGGCACCTTCGACGGGCACAAGGCCAAGGTCGAGATGTTCCTGGTGAGCTATGTCGCCGACGATGTCGACCCGGCGACCCGCCCCGTGACGTTCGCATTCAATGGCGGCCCTGGCAGCTCGTCGGTCTGGTTGCACCTTGGTCTGCTTGGGCCGCGGCGAGTGCTGGCCGGTGACGCAGGCGAACCCGTGCCGCCCCCATACCGAATGGTCGAAAATGCCGAAAGTCTTTTGGCACACAGCGATCTGGTGTTCATCGACCCGATGTCCACCGGATACACCCGGCCCGTCTCTGGCGGCAAACCTGGTGACTACCATGGCTTCTCGGCCGATCGGGACGCTGTCGCCGAAATGATCCGACTGTGGACGACCCGCAACAATCGTTGGCTGTCGCCGAAGTTCCTGGCGGGCGAGTCGTACGGGACGCTGCGAGCGGCGGCCCTTGCCGGCCATCTGTCCCATCGATTCGGAATGACGCTGAATGGGCTGATGCTGGTCTCGACGGTGCTGGACATGGGCTCGATCGTCTTCTCCGACGGCAACGACGTGCCGTTCGTCGGCTACCTGCCCACCTACGCCGCGCTGGCGCATTTCCATGGCCTGCACGGTGATCGCGAGCTGCAGGAAGTGATCGACGAGGCCCGTGAGCTGGCTGAGCGCGACTATCCGTGGGCGCTGGCCCGAGGCACCCGGCTGACCGACGAACAGCGCACCGACATCGTGGCGCGGGTCGCGGCGGTGACGGGGTTATCCACCGACTACGTTGACCGGGCGAACCTACGCATCGAGCACCAGCGGTTCTTCGCCGAACTGCTGCGCAGCAGCGGGCAGATCATCGGCCGGCTGGACGGCAGATTCACCGGGACCACGCCGCACCGCAACGCCGAGAAGATCCCCACCGACGTTTCCTACCTGGCTTTCCAGGCGCCGTACACCGCAGCTGCCAATCACTACCTGCGATCCGATCTCGGCTACGCCAGCGATCTGCCGTACGAGATCCTCACTGACCGGGTGCACCCGTGGTCGTACACCGAGTTCGAGGGCCGGGGCGTCACCGTGGTCGATGAACTGGATACTGCGCTGCGCGCCAACCCGTTTCTCAAGGTGCACGTATCGCTCGGCTACTACGACGGCGCCACACCGTTCGCCGCTGCCGAGAACGTTATCGCATCCATCCAGCTACCTGATGCGTTGCGGGACAACATTTCCTACAGCTACTACCCAGCCGGCCACATGATGTATCTGCATGAAGAATCTCGGGTTCAACAGTCGCAGGACCTGGCAGATTTCGTGGCGGCCGCGGTGGTCCGCTGAACTAGCCGTCGACCAGCAGCGTCACCACCGCCAGCACGATCACGTGATGACGGTGAGCACACGAGTGCCGGCATATCCCGGCTTCCGAGCGACATGCGGCCCGACTGGGCTTTTCATTTTGTCCGCAGACCAGCACCTTTCGGACGCAGCCTTATCCAGCTGACAACAATCCGGCGTCGACCCGCCAAAGGGCGGCCCGACGACGTGACGCATCTGCACAACCTCGACGTGCATCACAGACATAGAAACAGCACTTTCGACACATCCGGAGACCAAATCTTGACCAGCGCGCCGACCATCCATAGGGACGTCCAGCGCTACACTTTTATCACGATCGGCCAGAACGGTGGAACCGATCGCCGCTCACTTCGTCCACAAGAAGTGGACACGAAGGTGATGGAGCGTGACGCGGTGATTTCGCGGGTCGATGCTGCACGCCCGGCGCGGCGCGGCAAGAACGGATTGGCCGCAGCGGTCTTCGGAAGCCGCAGCCTGATGCAGGCCGCCCGCGCCCTGCCAGGTCTTGTCCGCAGCGCCCCGCTCACTAGCGGCCTGATCGCGCTGATGCTGGTGACCGCCGGGGTCACCGGCGCCTTCGGCGAAACCGATGGCGACGAGCTATCGGCGCAGTTGGGCTACGGCCTGCCGGCGCTCAGCGGCGGCCACCTCTGGCGCTTTGCCGTCGGCGCCAGCATCCTGCCTCATCCGGTGATGTATCTGATCATGTGCCCGCTGGTGGCGCTGGCCGTCGGCTACTACGAACGCCGCGTCGGCGCGCTGCGAACCGCGGCCGTACTGCTGCTCACCCATCTCGCCGGCACCCTGGGGGTGGCGGCCGCCCTCTCGGTGGCCGATGGGCTGAATTGGCCGTGGGCCAGCCTCGTGGCCGGCCAAACAGACCTCGGCATTTCGGCAGGCACTGTCGGAGTGCTGGCCGCGGCCAGCTACCTGATGCGGCCGGCCATCCGCCGCCGGCTCCGCTGGGTCGTCAGTGCTTACCTGCTGGTGATGGTGGTGCGCTCCGGGCTGCTGTGGGACGCCGAGCATCTGCTCGGCTGGCTCACCGGGCTGGCCGCCGGACCATTGTTGGCCGCTTCGGTGCCGGGTCTGCGCAACACACAGCGCCGCCCGGTGCCGCGCATCAAGCTGGTGCGGTCGGGTATCGCCTGGGGGATGGTGGTGCTGGCCGCCTCCCGGCTGGTCACCACGATCTATCCGGGCAACGGCGGCATCTTCGGGAATGGACTACCGGCCGTTTCCACCCGACCAGGAATGATCGCCGCTGCCACCATCTTCGCCGGCATTGTGCTGATCGTTGCGGATGCGCTGCGCCGTGGGCTGCCGCTGGCCTGGTGGGCGGCTCTGGCCGTCACCGGGTTGTCGATGACGCAGGCGAGCGTGGCCCACGTCTGGCGATACCCAGCGGACATGTTGTTGTGGGGCTTGATGTTTGCCGGACTGATCGGCGGCCGCGGATTCTGGCCGTGGCGACTGCCGACAGGCGCGCTGCGCCGCACCCTACCGAAGCTGCTGGTAGCCATCGGTGCCTTCACCGCCGGCTCGACGTTGCTGGTGTGGTTGCTGCGGAGCCAGATCAATCCGGCTGCCGTCCACGTGCACGCGCACCAGATCATCGAAAGGGCGGTGTTCCACAGCTCGAATATCGAGCCGCACACCCGGGCCGCGCACGCCTTGCTGATGTTGCTGTCACTGTTCTGGGCCATCGCGCTGCTGGTACTGCTGATCCCGTTGCTCTATGCCTCGCATGTCCCGGGTCGGCGTGACCAGGCACTGCGGATCGGCCAGCTGTCCGGCCGCGAGCGGCTGGCGTCAATGATTCAACGGTACGGCGGCGGGAACCTCGGTTGGCAGCGCAGCTGGCCCGCGTTCACCCCCTGGTTCAATGCGGCCGGCGATGTGGCGGTCGCTTACAAGGTGGTCTCCGGCGTTGCCATCGTCATCGGCGATCCGGTTGGCCCGCGGCACAAGTGGCGGCCGGCGGCCGCCGAGTTCCAGCAGTTCTGCCTGCGAGCCGGATGGACCACGGCGTGGTACTCGGTCAGCCAACGCTTCTTGGACGCTACCAACGGCGGTTGGAAGCACACCCAGATCGGCGAGGACGCCGTGATCGAGCTGCCAGAACTGGCCTTCACCGGCAAGTCGTGGCAGGACGTGCGTACCGCCAGGAACCGCGCCGAACGGGAGGGGATCCGCTTCCATGCGATCGACCTGGCCACTGCGCCGGCCGAGCTGCTACGCGGCATCGACGAGGTGTCGCGCGCCTGGGTGGACGGAAAGCCGTTGCCAGAGATGGGCCTCACCCTTGGCACCGTCAACGACGCGCGGGACGGCACGATGCGCGCCCACCTCGCCCTCGACGCCTACGGGGTGGTGCATGGCGTCACTACCTGGATGCCGGTGCACGCCGGCGGCCGGGTGATCGGTTGGACCCTCGACGTGATGCGGCGCCGCCCCGGCGGGTTCCGGCCGGTGATGGAGTTCCTGATCGCCGAGAGCGTGCTGGCCTTCCAGCGCGAGGGTTGCGAGCTTGCCAGCCTGTCCGTTGCGCCGCTGGCAAGGCCTGTCAACGAGGCGGAAGCGCCGCTGGATCGACTGGACAGGACGTTGGACCGGATCGGCGAGATGTTGGAACCCGCTTATGGTTTCCGATCGCTGCTCGCGTACAAAACCAAATTCCATCCGACGTTCGAGCCGGTATTTCTGGCCTACCGATCTCAGGTAGATCTGGCCGAGATCGCGGTGGCCATCGGGCATGCCTACCTTCCGGATCTGACTGCAGGCCAGGCCCTGTCCATCGCCAGGGTGCTGCGGCCGGGGCGACGCGAGCCCGTCCCGGCCTGATTGGCCCAGGACCGCGCACCATCAACGGCACACCGAAAACACCCTACCGCGCCCTGTTTCTCGCATATTCTGTGCAATCCGGAGGCCATACCGGCTTGACTTTGGTCAGCTCACCAACGGCGCCAGCGACAGCGCCAGACCGTCAAGGATGTCGTGGGCGGAAACGGTGATGGTGTCGACGCCGACCCTGCCGCGCAACTGATCCACGAC
>JALYXB010000252.1 GCA_030947305.1 Actinomycetota bacterium
CGCCTCGGCTGTCGTGCACCACCGACACCGTTCACCTCGAGCCGGGATTCGACACATCGGTGGCGCCGGCGCTGCGTGCGTCGGGCGATCGGGTGGTCGAGTGGGACGCGGCCCGGCCCTATTTCGGCGGAGTGTCGGGAGTCGGTCCCGGCGGACCTGCAGCCGATCCGCGACGCGGGGGAGCAGCGATGACGCTGCAGTCCTAAACGACGGCGCCACAGCTACATTCGCGGGCTGTGGCTCAGCTGTCGGTTGTTCAGGCCGCCACCGCGCGTCGCAGCCGGATGTCGCCGGAGGTGGTCCGGCAGGTGATCTCCAGCCGGCCATCCCGTTTGACATCGGAATCGGCGACGGTGTCATCCTGACTCGACGGTGCGAGTGGTTCGTCGCTGAGTTCGAAGTCGTTTCGGGTGTCGCCGGCCACGGTCGACAGGTCTAATTTGGCGGCCGAGCCGGCATGGATGCCGATCTCGATGTCGCCGGAGACTGCGGTGGCCTCAATGGAGCCGGTAACGGCGTCTGCCAGGGTGATGTCTCCGGAGACTGAGCGGACGAAGACATCCCGTTCCGGTTGCTCAATGCGGACATCACCCGAGGTGGAGTGGACGCTGATGGACCCGGCGCAGCGCTGCACCGTCACATCGCCTGAGACAGAACGGATCTCGGCGTCACCCCCGATCTCGGATACCCGGACATCCCCGGATGCCGACTGCACCAGCGAGCCTCGCTCGACCTGATCGGCCTGTACGTCACCCGAGGCGGTCCTGATGTCGAGTCGGTCGGCGCTGCCAGTCACCCGCACATCGGCCGACTGGGTCTGAGTGCGGATTCCTGAGCCGGCAGGAGCGGTGATGTGGACGCCGAACGAGGCGCGCCAGCCGAAACGAGCCGGATCGGTGTCGACGATCAGCACCGTTCCGTTCTCCTGCACCCGCAGGTCCACCCGGACATCGTCCAACGTGTCGGTGGCACTTTCGGTCCTGGGGGTGTCCCGCCGAAAACTGGACATCAGGTCGTCGATGAAGTTGAGCCCGGTGCTGGACAGTTGCACCACCTCGACGGTGGCAGTAGTGGTGTCGGTGAGGTCGATGGTGACGGTGCCGGCGGCGTTTCGCACCTCGACGACAATCGGATCTGGGGTCAGAAAACTCTGCATGAGAATGCCTTTCGGGATGAGGGAAGTAGCTCGGGCTCGCCGAATCAGCCCTGGATCCAGCCGGTGACGTTGCGACCGCTGCGACGGGAGTTCTTGCCGTGCTTGCCGGACGCCACCCCCTTGACCGAGTCGGAGACGGCGCGAGAGATGTAGGTGTTCAGTGACATACCCTGGTCGGACGCGGCGCTCTCGGCCTGGGCCTTCAGGTCGTTGAACAGTCGGACAGTGGTTCTGGACAGCTCGCTGCCGGCTTCGCGCATCGCATGCCGCAGATCCTCCGGATCGGTCGAGTCGTTGCCGCCACCGGACTTCCACTGGTTGTACTGCTCAGCGCTGGCGTCGGCATCGTCGGTGAAGTGCCGCTCGATGGCGATGCGGACATCCTTGCCATCGAGTTTGACCTCGACGGTGGTGTCCTGTAGAGAACCGGTGATCTCCGCAGCCAGGTCGGACAGTGCGTTCATCAAGGCGAGCCGAGTGCTGGGCTCGACCGCGGCGGCGAGTGCGGCAGCGGTCCGTTGGGTGTTTTCATCACCTAGGGCGGCGGCCTGCAGCAGGTCGCGGCGTAGGGACTCGAGATACGGGGTGAGGTCCATGACCCCACTATGACACCACTTGTGACGTCACGCAAGTATTTCTGACGTCACGGAGACGTCACGGTGAGGGCAGCCTGGCTCGCAGTGCGTCCAATTGCGCGGCCGACGGCCCGCTCAGCGGCCGGTAGTTGACATCCAAGACGTCCAACCTGGTGAGGTGGTCGGCCAGCCTTTCGCGGAAGTCCGCGAAGTCCTTCGCCGCCGGCGACCAGGCGGCCTCAGCAACGGCACACGCCCGCGGGAACGCTAGGTACTCGACTGCTCGAGGATCGGCCATGTACTCGGTCCACAGCTGGAACTGGGCACCCAGAATGTTGTCGTGCAGGGTGGGCTCGAGGTCTGCCGGGATCGGGTCGAAGGCGTATGTATCCGCCAGGGTGGTGACGCCGCCGGGCTGGGTCGGCGGTTCGCCCGCTTCCGCCGACTCTGCCCAGTCCAGATAGGTGGCCTGCGCTGGGGCCATCACTACCTTGTGCCCTGCCCTGGCGGCGGCCACGCCTTCGGCCGCGCTCCGCCAGGCCATGATCACCGTTCCTGGTTGTGCGCCACTTTCCAACAGTTCGTCCCAGCCGACGGTGATCCGCCCGTTGGCGGTGAGGAAGTCGGTGATCTGTGCCAGGAACCAACCCTGCAGATCTCGTTCGTCGGTCAGCCCTCGTTCCCTCATCAGCTGCTGGGCACGCGGGCTGGCCAACCATTGATCGGTCGGGCACTCGTCGCCACCGATGTGCACGTAAGGGTCGTCGAACACCTCGAGCACTTCGGCCAGCACGGCCTTGATCACCTCGACCGTTGACTGCTCGACGTTCAGCACGTCGGTGGAAATGCCCCAATCGATCCGAACGGCCGGCGGACTGATTCCATTGCCCAGTAACGGATATGCCGCGATCGCGGCCGCCATGTGCCCTGGCATGTCGATCTCGGGAACCACTCGGACCTGCTGGATGGCGGCGTAATCGACAAGTTCGCGCAGCTCGGTCTTGCTGTAGTAGCCGCCGTGCGGCACGCCGTCGTAGCCGTGCTGGGGGTAGTACCCGATCACCGACTCTGGCCGCTTCGAACCGACAGCGGTGAGCAGCGGATAGCCTTCGATCTCGATTCGCCACCCTTGATCGTCGGTGAGATGCAGGTGCAGCACGTTAAGTTTGTGCAGGGCCATCAGGTCGACGAACCGTTTGATCCAGGGCAGCGGCATGAAATGCCTGGCGACGTCGAGATGTGCTCCACGCCAACCGAAACGCGGCCGGTCGACGATGTGGACACCAGGAACGTGCCACCGGGTGGTCGCCGGATCGGCGGACGGCTCCGGAGCGGAGAGTAGGGCCTGCCGGGGCAACAGCTGCCGTAACGACTGGGCGCCGTAGAACGCTCCCGGCGTGCCGGCGGCGACGATCGTGACACCGGCCGGGTCGACGTCGAGGCGGTATTCCTCCGGTGCCAGGCTCTGGTCCAGCCGGAACGTCAGCGCCGGATCGTGGTGATGCAGGCCGTCATCGATCGGCAGCGGCCACCCGCTGGCGGCGCCCAGCACAGACCGGGTCCAGTCGGCCACCGCCGACAACTCGGGGGCGGTGACGATAACGGTGTCGCAGCTGAGATCGGCGCCGGCACCGTGTTCTTCGGACTGCAGGGGGCGGGGAATCACTCCGCAATGATGGCAGGGCCGGTGACCGTCGCTGCGGGCGGTGGGGGCAGCGCCGGTCTCTGCGGCGTCATCCCGGCCGGCGCCTACGATGGCCCGATGGTGCCCCAGCGATCCACCAGGCCGGTCGCCAGATCCGGCACCGCCGCAGGGCGGGTGACGGACTCCGATGCCGACACCGGGCCGGTCGGCAGTGGGCAGACCGTTCAGTTGATCGGTCGGACAGAATTCCTTGCGCCACAGGGCGTTCCGTTCCAGACCGATGCCGCAGGTGGACAGGCGCTCGCCGAATTCGCCGGCCGGGCCATCTACCAGACGTGGCAGCGGACGGTTGCTGCCACCGCAACGAACGCCGGGTTTCTGCGTCACCTGATCGAGGTCGGGCACCTGTCGGTTCTCGAGCACAGCAGCGTCACCTTCTACATCGGCGGCATCTCTGGGTCGGTGACGCACGAGTTCCTGCGACACCGGCACTTCTCGTATTCGGAGTTGTCGCCAAGGACCGCGCCGGGCGAGGTGATCGAGCCGGCCGCCATCGCCGCCGATCCCGTTCTGCACCAGCGCTTCTCGGCAGCCATCGCCGCCAGTCGGGAGGCCTACCGACTGTTGTTGGAAGGGCTCGAACAGCCCACCGATCGTCGGCATGGGACGCTGGCCGGCAAGCAGGCACGACAGGCAGCAAGGTCGGTGCTGCCGACCGGGCTGGCCACCGCCATTGTGGTGACCGGCAACCTGCGCGCTTGGCGGCACTTCATCGGCATGCGGGCCACCGAGGCCGCCGATGTCGAACTCCGCGCGCTGGCGGTCGCATTGCTGCGGCAGCTACAGGGGGCCGCGCCACACGTGTTCGCCGACTTCCGCATCAGCACCCTGGCCGACGGCAGCTGCACCGCAGCCTCTCCGTTCGTTGGCGACGGCTGACCCGCAGGAACAGCCCGGCGCGCCGGGCGGGTAGGTTCGAAGACATGAGCCTGGCCCGCACCGAACGATCCGCCGTTGCCGATCTACTGGCCCAGGTGGGACCCACTCAACCCACCCTCTGTGACGGCTGGGATACCGGTGATCTGCTGGCCCACCTACTGGTGCGGGAGCGCCGCCCGGATGCCGCCACCGGCATGCGTGTCCCGCCGCTGGCGGGATATCTCAGGTCTGCCTCGCAGACCTTCTCGAAGCGGCCATGGGTGGAGCAGCTGCGGCTCTACCGCGAAGGCCCGCCGGGCTGGAATCCACTGAGTTGGGGGAAGCTGGACGATCTGACCAACTCGGCCGAGATGTTCGTCCACCACGAGGATGTCCGCCGGGGTGTCGAGGGCTGGAAGCCCAGGCAGCTGGATCAGGCGACCACGGAGGCCATCACCGGCATGCTGGAGTCGAGGGCGATGAAGTGGGCGACCCGCAGTCTGAAGTGCGGGGTGGTGGCCGCACTGCCCAACGGTCGGACCATCGAGCTGAAGAGGGGAACGCCTATCGCCACCGTGCATGGCGCTCCAGCCGAGGTGTTGCTGTGGGTCTTCGGCCGTGATGCCTGCCAGGTGGAGCTCACCGGCGATGACGCAGCCCTGGCCGCAGTCGCCGGCGGCCATCGCAAGATGTGACGGGTGCCAGCGGACCTTCGCAGCCGGCCAGTGTCAGCCTGAACCGGCGGCGGCGCCCCCGCACACCGCGTGGATCAACCCGGCGAGAAGTGCGGTGCGGCTGGGAATCTCAGCCACCACCACATGCTCGGTGTCGGCGTGCGCACCGCCGCCGACCGCGCCCAACCCGTCCAGCGTCGGACAGTCGACCCCTGCGGTGAAGTTGCCGTCAGATCCGCCTCCGACCGACGTCTGTTGCAGCGCGCCGCAACCGATCTGCTCGGCCAGCCGCTGCGCCAGGGCGAACAGCGGCTGGCTGCCCGCTCGTTCCATCGGCGGCCGGTTGATCCCACCGGTGACCGTCACTTCGGCGCCCGACACCGTCGAATGCAGCCCGGCCATTGCCGCCTGCACCCGGTCTTGTTCGTCGCGAGTCCACGCCCTGGAGTCGACATTGAGCACCGCAGAGCCAGGGACGGTGTTGCTGGTGGTACCGGCCGTCAGCGCCGTCGGCACCACGCTGGTCCCGGCAGTTGCGTCTCCGAAGTTGTTGATCGCCAACACCTGGGCGGCGATCTCGACACCGGCGTTGATGCCTGCCTCAGGTTCGAGTCCGGCATGCGCTGCCCGCCCGGTGGCCGACACCTGGTACAGCGAAACGCCTTTCCGTCCGGTCTTCAAGGCGCCGGCGTCGGCGCTGGCTTCCAACACGAACGCGGCCGTTGCCGATCGCGCCTCCTGCTCGATCAGCCTTCTCGAGGTCGGCGAACCGATCTCCTCGTCACCGGTCACCAGCAGCGTCACCGCGGGCAGCTTGTCGGCGATTAGAAGTATTTAAATCGCTTGGAGTGCCATCACCAGGCCGGTCTTCATATCGAAACAACCTGGGCCGTACAGCATCCCGGCGTCCACCCGATAGGGCAGTCGCTGCAGGGTGCCGATCGGCCACA
>JALYXB010000177.1 GCA_030947305.1 Actinomycetota bacterium
GCGCTACCTGGGTCGCTGCTGGCTGAATCGCTGCTGGTTGGGTCGCGGCTGGTTGGGTCGCGGCTATCCGACGGCGCAGGTCGGCGAGCACCTGCTCCTTGGTCGGCATCGCTACCGCACTATCGAACACACGTTCGATACTAGAGGAAAGCGACCCATCGGGACAAGAGCTCGGCCCCGGCATCCCCCGACTTCTCCGGATGGAACTGGGTGGCCGACAGCGGACCGTTCTCTACCGCGGCGACGAAGGCATCGCCGGCGTGTTCCGCCCAGCTGACCGCGGGCTCTGGAAACGGCGGCTGTACCTCGAGTTCCCAGCGCCTGGCGGCGTAGGAGTGCACGAAATAGAACCGGGTGTCGGCGTCGAGGCCGATAAACAACCTCGACCCGGCACCCGGCCGGACGGTGTTCCACCCGATGTGCGGCACCACCGGCGCCTGCAGCCGCTCGATCGTTCCCGGCCATTCGCCGACGCCATCTGTCTGCACGCCATGCTCGATGCCCCGTTCGAACAGGATCTGCATGCCGACACAAATGCCCAGCACCGGCCGGGAGCCGGCCAGCCGGCGGCCGATGATCCGGTCGCCGCGCACCTCACGCAGCCCGGCCATGCAGGCGGCGTAGGCACCAACGCCGGGGACGACGAGGCCGTCGCAGTTCAGCGCAGCCTCGAAGTCGCCGGTCACCTCCACCTGGGCGCCGGTCCTGGCCAGCGCCCTGCTGGCCGAGGCGAGGTTGCCCGACCCGTAGTCCAACACCACGACCGTTGGCGAAGCGGTCACCAAAGGTGTCTCACAGACTGCCCTTGGTGGACGGGATCCCCGCCACCCGTGGGTCCGGTTCGACGGCGGCCCGCAGCGCCCGGCCGATGGCCTTGTACTGCGCCTCGCAGATGTGGTGCGGGTCGCGGCCGGACAACACCCTCACGTGCAGCGCGATCTTGGCGTGGAAGGCCAGCGAGTCGAAGACGTGCCGGTTCAGCACCAGCGGGTAGTTGCCGCCGACAATCGCACCGAGCACGGCGTCGGGTTCACCGGTGTGCACGCTGAACGGTCGGCCGGACAGGTCGATCGAGGCGTGCGCCAGCGTCTCGTCCATCGGGACGAAGGCGTCGCCGAAGCGCCGGACACCGGCCTTGTCCCCCGCCGCCTCGGCGATCGCCTTGCCCAGCACGATGGCTACGTCCTCGACGGTGTGATGGGCGTCGATGTCGACGTCACCGGTGGCCGTGACGGACAGGTCCACACAACCGTGTACGCCGAAGGCGGTCAACATGTGGTCATAGAACCGAACGCCGGTGGAGACCTCCACTTTCCCGGACCCGTCGAGGTCGATCTCTACGACGACCTGGGATTCCGAGGTCTGCCGCTGCACCCGCGCAGTGCGTTTCGGCACAGCGGATTTTTGCGCCGTGATCTTCGGTGCTTGGCTCATCGCCACTCCTTCGCCAGTTGGGCAGACCGCGTCAAGAATTGGTCGTTCTGCTCAGGTGTGCCGATTGTTACCCGTAGATAGCCGTCGATGCCCACGTCCCGCAACAGAATGCCCGCATCCAGGAACCGCCGCCAGACCACCGATGCCCTTTCACCGTCTTCGCCGCTGCCGAACCCACCGAACAGCAGGAAGTTGGCCTGCGAGTCTATGACGATATATTTGTTGCGCTGCAAGGTTTCTGCGACTCGCTCCCGTTCGGTGACGAGCGCGGCGACGGTGGCAAGGGTGTCTTCGGAGTGTCGAAGCGCAGCCAAGGCGGCGGCCTGGGTGAGCGCGGACAGGTGGTAGGGCAACCGCACAAGAAGCAGCGCATCGATCACTGCCGGCGCCGCAGCCAAGTAGCCGAGTCGGCCGCCGGCGAAGGCGAAAGCCTTGGACATGGTGCGGACCACCACCACCTGGGCCGGGAACTCCGCGATCAACGCCACCGCACTGGCTTCGTTCGAGAACTCCGCATAGGCCTCGTCGATCACCACGATGCCCCCCGTTGCCTGTACCAGGGTGCGGACGTCGGCGGCGGACAGTGCGCCGCCGGTCGGATTGTTGGGCGTGGTGAGGAACAGTAGATCTGGCTGCTGGCCACCGATCTCGCGGACGGCCGACCGCACATCAACACTGAAGTCGGCATTGCGCGGGCAGGAAATCCACGCCGTTTGGGTGCCGGTCGCGATGATCGGGTGCATCGAGTACGACGGCTCGAACCCCAACGCACGCCGGCCCGGACCACCGAACGCCTGCAGCAGTTGCTGCAGGATCTCGTTGGAACCGTTAGCGGCCCATAGGTTCTCCATCGCCAGTGGCACCCCGGTCGATCCGGACAGGTAGCCGGCCAGCGCGGTGCGGAGCTCCACGGCGTCACGCTCCGGGTATCGGTTCAATCCAGCGGCAGCCGCCGCGACAGACCTGGTGAGGTCGTCGACCAGGGCCGGCGACGGCGGATACGGGTTCTCGTTGGTGTTGGCCTGCACCATGACGGCGAGTTGGGGTGCGCCGTAAGGCTTGTGCCCGACAAGGCCGTCGCGCAACGGCAGCTCGTCGAGGGTGACGGAGTCGCCGATCATCGCCGAAACCTCACCGTCACGGCGTCACCGTGCGCCGGCAGGTTCTCTGCCTCGGACAGTGCTGTTATCGCCGGTGCCACCTCGGCCAGCGCGTCTTGGCTGTATTCGATCATCTGCACTGACTTGAGGAAGGTGGTCGTGTTCAGCCCGGACGAGTACCGGGCACCTCCGGAGGTCGGCAGCACGTGGTTCGACCCTGCGCAGTAGTCGCCCAGGGACACCGGGGAGAACGGTCCGACAAAGATCGCGCCGGCATTGCGGATCCGGACGGCCACCCCGTGGGCGTCCGCCGTCTGGATCTCCAGGTGTTCGGCGGCGTAGGCATCGGCCACCGCGATGCCGTCGTCGATGCAGCCGACCAGCACGATGGCGGACTGCGGCCCGGACAGCGCGGTGCGCACCCGATAGCTGTGCCGGGTCTGCCCGACCAGCTGTAGGAGCAAGGCATCTACCTTGTCGGCCAACGCATTCGACGTCGTGATAAGCACGGAGGCGGCATTCGGGTCGTGTTCGGCTTGCGAGATGAGATCGGCGGCGACGTGCAGCGGATCGGCGGAATCGTCGGCCAGTACTGCGATCTCGGTCGGGCCGGCCTCGGAGTCGATGGCCACAGTCCCCCGTAGCGCCCGCTTGGCCGCGGCGACGTAGACATTGCCGGGACCGGTGATCAGGTCCACCGGCTCGACGGAGATGTCGTGGCCGGCATCATCAATACCCTTGCCGCCGTAGCCCAGCAGGGCGATGGCCTGCGCGCCGCCGGCGGCATAGACCTCGGTGACCCCGAGCAATGCGCAGGCCGCCAGCACGGTGGCGTCCGGCCACCCTTGGTGGTGTTGCTGTGGTGGTGAGCAGACGGCGATCTGCCTGACGCCGGCCACCTGGGCCGGGATCACGTTCATCACCACGCTCGACGGGTACGACGCCAAGCCGCCCGGGACGTACAGGCCGACCCTGTCCACCGGGATCCAGCGCTGACTGACCACGCCGCCCGGCAAGAAGCGGGTGTGCGTTGCCGTTGGCAGCTGCGCCTGGTGGCCGCGTCTGGCCCGGTCGGCGCACTCGGTGAGGGCGGCGCGCAGCGCCGGCTCGAGCGTCTGCAGCGAAGCCGCGATCACCGCGGCCGGCACCCGTATCGAGGCCGGGCGGACGCCGTCGAATTTCTCGCTGGCGTCGAGCACTGCCTCGATTCCGCTGGCCCGCACGTCGGCCAGGATGCCCGCGACCGCCTGGTCGGCAGCGTCCGCCGCACCAGTGGCTCTGGGCAGCACGCTGCGCACGTCGCCGAGGCCGGCGGTCAGATCGATGCGTTCCAGCATGATGCCCTTGCTCTGGTCGGTGGCTGTTCTCAGGTCCAAGCGTAGGGCGACGTGCGAGGCGATCCGCCCCCGGTCCGGTACCGGCGCGACAATTGTCCGATCCACCAGCTCAACGACCGGGCAGCACCGCCACGGCCTTTCACAGTCCATTGAGCAGGTCGATCGGACACAGCTACCGATCGACCGGCCAGTTCCTTGCGATCAATCGGTCCGATCGGCGTTGCATCGAAGTCAGAAGTCGGCCGTTGCCATCCGTCACGCTGAGGGTCGCCCGCGGTGCTGCCGCCATTCGGGTGCCAGGATCGCCATCATGATCTCGTCGGTGTACTCCCCGTCGAACCGGAACGCGTCGCGGCGGACACCTTCGACCAGGAACCCGACCTTGTCGTAGACGCGTTTGCCACGTGGGTTGAAGGCAAAGACATCAAGGCTGATCCGGTGCACGCCCAGTTGCTCGAAGCCGTAGCGAAG
>JALYXB010000234.1 GCA_030947305.1 Actinomycetota bacterium
TGCCAACCTCGGCGGCGACCTGCTGCCCTGGGTGATCGGGATGTGTGCCGGTGCCGTGCTGGTGTGGGGGCTGCCGCGGCTGGCCGGGCGGGGCACCGCCGGCCGGCTGACCGGCAACACATTCGTCGGCGCCGGGATCGGTCTGCTGGCCATCGCGGTGAGCGTTGTTGCTGTTGTTCAAGTGGTGCGGATCGGCGAGGCGGGATCGCGGCGGTCTGGTCCGGCACCCAGATCTGCACCGACCCGGTGGCTCCCGGTGGGCAGTGCACGTCCACACTGGGGCAGTGAGCGCAGGCACCTATATCGACCGCAATCCGTTGGACGAAGCCGGCCGCGTCGAGCTCGGTGAACGCCTGTCGGCGCTGGTCGCCGGTGATGTCCGGTTCGATGGTGCGTCCAGGGCCGTCTACGCCACCGACTCGTCGAACTACCGGCAGATTCCACTCGGAGTGGTGTTTCCCGCCGACGCGGATGACGTGGTCGCCGTCGTCAGAGCCTGCGCGGCGGTCGGCGCCCCTGTCCTTGGTCGCGGCGCCGGCACCGGATTAGCCGGTCAGACGGTGAACGTCGGCGTAGTGCTCGACTTCTCCCGTCACATGAACACCATCGTCACGATCGATGCAGAGCGGCGGATCGCCACCGTGCAGCCCGGCGTGATACTGGACGATCTGCGGGCGGCCGCCGAGGTACACGGGCTGACCTTCGGCCCCGATCCGGCCACCCATGCCTGGTGCACCCTTGGCGGGATGATCGGCAACAACTCGTGCGGAACACACGCGTTGTACGCCGGGAAGACCGTCGACAACGTGCGCCGGCTGCGCATCGTCACCGCGGCCGGCGACGACTTCTGGGTCGGGCGGTACGACGATGACGGCTATGCAAGCGCGGTGGCCGCGGGTGGCGAGCTGGCCAGACTGCTCGGTGGCGCCAAGGAGATCGGCCGACGGTACGCGGATGTGGTGGCCGAGCGCTTCCCGGACATTCCCAGGAGGGTCTCCGGGTACAACCTGGATCAGATTGTGCCAGGGCGCCCCACAGATTTGGCCAGGATGCTGGTGGGCTCCGAATCCACCCTCGCGCTGGTCGTCGAGGCCGAGCTGGACCTCGCACAGTCCCCCGCGGTCCGGCACCTGGTGGTGCTCGGTTACCAGGACATCTTCCTGGCGGCCGACGCCGTCCCATCGCTGGTGGAATTCGGCCTGCTCGGCCTGGAAGGATTCGACGACACCCTGGTGAGCCAGTCCGCTTCCATCGGCCTGAACACCGTTGGCATCTCGATGCTGCCGCCGGGTCGCGGTTGGCTGCTGGCCGAGATCGGTGACGACGACCCTGCCGTCGCCGAGCAACGGGTGGCGGACTTCCTGGCCATGGTGCCGCCAGGCGTGCAGACCAAACGGATCACCAACCCGGCCGAGGTGACGGCCATCTGGTCGGTCCGCGAATCGGGGCTGGCGGCTACCGCTCGGCCGCCCGGCAGACCGCCCAACCACGAAGGCTGGGAGGACGCGGCCGTCCCACCCGCCCGGCTCGGCGAGTACCTGCGCCGGATCACCGCGTTGTGGGCAGAGTTCGGCTACACCGGTGCCTGGTACGGGCACTTCGGGCAGGGCTGCGTGCATACCCGCAATCCGTTCGACTTCTCGACCCCTCAAGGGCTGGCCGATTTCCGGTCGTTCATCGAGCGGGCCGCCGACATTGTGTGCGAACTCGGCGGCTCCATCTCCGGCGAGCACGGTGACGGCCAGGCTCGCGGCGAACTGCTCGAGCGAATGTTCGGTCCGGAGGTCATTGACGGCTTCCGCGCACTGAAGTCGCTGTTCGACCCGGCCGGCATCCTCAATCCTGGCAAGCTGATCGACCCGTATCCGCTGGACACGAACCTCAAACATGGCCCGGCACATCATGTTTCGGCGCTGGGAAAGCAGACCAGCTACGCCCTGCCACTGGACGGTGGGTCGTTGGCCGAGGCGTCCGAACGTTGCGTCGGCGTCGGCCGTTGTCGGCGGGACGACCTGGGGCTGATGTGCCCGAGCTATCGGGTCACCCGGGACGAGCGGCACTCCACCCGCGGCCGGGCGAAGGCACTGCAAGAGATGTTCACCGGCGAGGTGTCACCGGAGCGCTGGCGGAACGACGACGTGCACGACGCGCTGTCGCTGTGTCTTGGCTGCAAGGGCTGCGCCGTCGACTGCCCCACCGGCGTGGACATGGCCACCTACAAGAGCGAGTTCCACTCGCACTATTACGCCAGGCGGGCCAGGCCGCGGCAGATGTATGCCCTCGGCCTGCTGCCGTGGGCGACCCGGCTGGCCACCGCCGTGCCGCGGCTGACCAACTCGGTGCTCAAGATGCGTGGCCTTGGCACCTTTGTCCGCAAGGCGGCCGGCGTCACCACAAGCCGGCCAGCGCCGGCTTTCAGCAGGACCTCGATGCGGGCCACCGCGCGCAAACAGGCCGAGCAGGCCCAGCGGCAGCCAGCCACGCCGACCGTCGTGCTGTGGCCGGACACCTTCACCGATGTCTTCGACCCCGAGCTCGGCGCCGACGTGCTCGGCGCCCTGCAGGCAGTCGGCGAGATCGTTCATATCCCCACGCAGTGGGCGTGCTGCGGCCGGACCCTGTACGACCCAGGGATGCTCAAGCTCGCCAGGAAATCGCTACGCAACGTCCTGGACATCCTGGATCCCTTTGTCTCACAGGGGATCCCGGTGGTAGTTCCGGAGCCCAGCTGCCTGGCTGCGTTCCGCGACGAATTGCCGCAGCTTCTCTCCGACGATCCGCGGGCCGCCAGGCTGGCCGGGCTGGCCCGATCGCTGGCCGAGCACCTGCTGGCGGTCGGACTACCGACGTCGGACGCTGACGCCGGCGGCCAGGCCGAGCGGATTCTCGTTCATCCGCACTGCCACGGCCGGGCGACGGTCGGGGTCGGCCCCGATCGAGAAGTGTTGCAGCGCCTTGGCTACGACGTGCTGATGGCCGACGCCGGCTGCTGCGGGTTGGCCGGCTCCTTCGGATTTGCCAACGGCACCGCCGATCTTGGCCGCCAGATCGGTGAGCAGCAATGGCTGCCGCGGTTGCGCAAGCAGGGCGGCGACCGGACGGTGGCGATGGACGGGTTCTCCTGCCTCACCCAGTACGCCCAGCTCGCCGACGGTCCGGCTCCGGTCACTGTGGCGGCCCTGATCCGGCGCGGTCTCAGCAGTCGCTGACTCGCCGATTCAGCCGACGAAGAAGTGCCAGCCGAGCCACCACCAGACCATCAGCAGCCCGAACTGGGCCGCCCGGTGTCGCAGTGCCCGGCGCAGCAGAGCCCCGACCGTCGGCACCGGCAGCGCGGTGAAGCTGGCGGCCAGCCCCAGCCCGACCAGCAGCACACCGACGGCGCAGAAAGCCAGCACGGTCAACAGGTGGCTGGTCAACAGGTGGCTGGTCATCGGCGGCCGCCGGCCCAGATAGTGCGCACCAACCACCAACCTGCGGTGAACCAGCAGGCCAGCGCGACCGCTCGGAGGATCGGCGATCCGAGCAGCGGGCTGATCAGTGTGCTCAGCGTCGGATGGTCGTAGCTGTCTGTCTGCGCATTCGGCTGCAGCAGAAAGCTCGACAGTTCGATCAACGCGGCCACGATCAACAACGCCGGCCAGGCCAGCCAACCCGGCCCGTTCAGCCGGATCTGCCTGTCCAGCCCACGCCGTTGGTTCGACTGAGCCGGCTGAGCCCGATCGCCTCGATCCCGGCCGGGAACTTCTGGTCCGGCCGGCGGGGGCGCCATCAGCAGCAGGATCAGCGCCGCCAGACCTGGCAGGCCAAGGACTGTCCGCACCGGCCAGCCGGCCGGCGTCAGCGACCCAACCAGGGCGCCGAACACCACCGCTGCTGCCGTCACCACCCACCACGGCACTGCGAGGGTTCCCCGTGCTGACGCCCGGGCACGAACCGCATGGACTGCGCTGTCGACGACGATCATCCCCGCGGTGCCGGCGAAGATCACGATGTCGAAAATGTTGCGGCGCATGATGTGTGCAATGGTGGCAGCAAGCAACATGAGGACCGTCGGTCGAGCGAGCGCGCCAACGGCCGACCGCCGGCGCATCTGTGCGTCAGCGTGAGTGTTGAGCTGGTGCCGCATGATCGAAACGGTATCGCCGGGCCGACCCTGGCCGACGCTCGGGCGTTTCGTATGCTGATCAGACGCCGCGGAGCTCGGTCGGAATGGGTGTTCAGCTGGCATGGTTCGCCACCGAAATTGCCGGGCCGAGCAGCCCCGGCATTCGATCCGCCCCGGTAGCCGTCACCCGCTGAACAGGAGTCACGTGTCCGTCGCCGAATCACCAACCGGTACCCAATGGTGGCGGCACGCCGTCGTCTACCAGATCTACCCGCGGTCATTCGCCGACGGAAATGGCGACGGGATCGGCGATCTGCCCGGCATCACCAGCCGGCTCCACTCGCTCACCGAGCTGGGGGTTGACGCCATCTGGTTGTCGCCGTTCTACCGCTCCCCCCAGGCCGACGCCGGCTACGACGTGGCCGACTACTGTGATGTCGACCCGCTGTTCGGCACCCTCGACGATTTCGACGCGATGCTCGCCAGGGCTTCTGAACTCAACCTTCAGGTGATCGTCGACCTGGTGCCTAACCACACCTCGGATGAGCACCCGTGGTTCACCGCGGCGCTGGCCGCTCCCGCCGGCTCGTCCGAACGCGGTCGTTATTTGTTCCGCGACGGCGTAGGGCCGGGCGGTGATCTGCCACCGAACAACTGGATGTCGGTGTTCGGCGGTCCTGCCTGGACCCGCATTGCCGATGCCGACGGCAATCCCGGCCAGTGGTATCTGCACATTTTTGACGTCAAGCAACCAGACTTGGACTGGACCAATCCCGAGGTGCGGCAGGAGTTCCACCGGATCTTGCGGTTCTGGCTCGATCGCGGCGTTGCTGGCTTCCGGGTCGATGTGGCACACGGGTTGGTGAAGGCCGACGGCCTGCCGGATCAGCTGCCCGGCGCCGAACGATCGGTGATGGCACTGACCACGCCCGCTGGCGATGCAATGGTGCACTCCGGCCCGGCAACGGCGATGTGGGACCAGGACGGTGTGCATGAGATCTATCGGGGTTGGCGCGACATCCTGAACTCCTACGGCGGCGATCCGATGATGGTTGCCGAGGCCTGGGTCTCGCCGCTGGAGCGAATGGCGCGCTACGTCCGCGCCGACGAGATGCAGCAGGCCTTCAACTTCGACTACCTGGCGACGCCGCTGGAGGCGCAGGCCGTCCGCGCAGTCATCGACTCGTCGCTGGCGGCCACCGCCCTGGTCGGTGCCCCTACCACCTGGGTGCTGTCCAATCACGACGTGGTCAGGCACGTCTCACGTTTCGGCCTGGCCGATGTGATAGAGCCGCACAGTGGAATCGGCGCTGACGACGAGCAGCCGGATTTTGCCCTCGGTCTGCGCCGTGCGCGGGCGGCAACGCTGCTGATGCTTGGCCTGCCGGGTTCGGCGTATCTGTATCAGGGCGAAGAGCTCGGGCTGCCTGATCACACCGCTCTGGACGACCACCTGCGGCAGGACCCCGGCTGGGTCAGGTCGGGGCGTACCCAGCGCGGCCGGGACGGTTGCCGGGTACCGATTCCGTGGGAGTCCGGTGCGCCAGGGCTCGGGTTCGGTCCGAACAGCGAAACCTGGCTGCCACAACCGGATTCCTATGCGGCACTGGCCCGCGACCGTCAACAAGGGTTGGCCGGCTCGACGCTGGAGTTGTACCGCTCGGCGCTGGCTACCCGGCGCGACCACCGGCTCGGTCTGGGCCAGTTGCGATGGGCGGCCGAGATGCCAAGCGGCGTGGTCGCCTACACCAACGGGTCGGTCGGGGTGGTGGCCAACCTGGGCGCCGACCCCGTCGGCATCCCCGACGGCAAGGTGCTGGTCTGCTCCGGCGAGCTGACTGCCGACGGTAGGCTGCCGGCCGACACCACGGTGTGGATCGCGCACTGAGAAATCGCGCACTGAAAATCGCGCACCGAGAAATCCGCGCCCGCCTCATCGCGAACCGGGTATCGCGATCCGGGTCAGGGAATCAACAGCAGCTTACCGGTGGTGCGTCTGGCGGCCAGGTCTTCGTGTGCCTTGCCGGCCTGCGCCAGCGGGTAGGTCGCGCCGATCCGTAGGTCGAGTTTGCCAGCGGCGATCCAGCCGAACAGCTCGTCGGTGCGGGCCAACAGCTCTTCCCTTGTCACCACGAAGTCCTTGGCCGTCGGCCTGGTGACGGACAGCGAACCGAGCGGGTTCAGCCGTTGCAGATCGAACGGTGGTACCTGGCCGCTGGCCGCTCCGAACAGCACCATGGTCCCGCGCCGGCGCAACGACGCCAGCGACCCTTCAAAGGTGTCCTTGCCAACCCCGTCGTAGACGGCGGCGACTCCGATCCCATCGGTGAGATCCCGTACGGTGGAGGCGAAATCGTCATAGCCGACGATCACATGGTCGGCGCCGGCCGCGGAAGACAACGCGCCCTTCTCCGGGGTCGAGACGGTGCTGATCACCGTTGCGCCGATGATCTTGGCCAGCTGGGTGAGCAGCAGGCCGACACCACCGGCACCTGCGTGTACCAACACGGTGTCGCCCGGCTGGATCGGATAGGAGTCTTGCGTCAAGTAGTGCGCCGTGGTGCCCTGCAGCGGTATCGCGGCGGCCTGTTCGTCCGGCACCGCATCCGGAACAGGAACAAGCCGGTCGGCCGAACCCGTCACCATGGCGGCGTAGGAACCGGTGAGCGATTCCCAGGCGACCCGGTCGCCGACCTTCACCTGCGTCACATCGTCGCCGACGGCCACCACTCTGCCGGATCCTTCCGATCCTGGCACGTAGGGGAGCTCCCGCTGGTAGACGCCCTGCCGTTGGTAGATGTCGATGAAGTTGACACCGGCGGCGGCGATCTCGACCGTCGCCTGGCCGGCGGCAGGCGACGAGACGTCGACGTCTCCCAGTTCCAAGACTTCAGGGCCGCCAGTGCGGCTCACGGTGATTGCTCGGGTCATCTCTGCTGCTCTCCTGTCCGGCGGACCGTCGCGACGGCCGGCGCCCTTGGTACGGCACTATCACTATCGACCCATCCACAACGGCAGGAACAGCGGGCTCCGCCAACAACAGCGTCGGCTCACTTGCTACCGCGGATCGCCTTACGGAGTTTGGGTAATCGCTCGGAGACCGAGCGCTCGGCACCGCGACCGGTCGGGGTGTAGTAGTCGGTGCCGATCAGCTCGTCTGGCGGATACTGTTGCCGCGCAACCCCTTCAGCTAGGTCGTGGGGGTAGACATAGTGCTGGGCGTTGCCCAGTTTGGCGGCGCCGGGATAGTGGCCGTCCCGTAGTGCCGGCGGTACCAGTCCTGCCTTGCCGGCCCGCACATCGGCCATCGCAGTGTCGATCGCCATCACCACTGCATTCGACTTGGGCGCGGCAGCCAGGTGAATGGTGGCCTGCGCCAGAGCGATTCGCGCCTCGGGCAGCCCGACCAGCTGCACCACCTGGGCGGCCGACACCGCCAGCGGAAGTGCTGTCGGGTCGGCCATCCCGACGTCTTCGGAGGCATGCACCATCAGCCGCCTGGCGATGAACCTTGGATCCTCACCAGCCTCGATCATCCTTGCCAGGTAGTGCAGTGCCGCGTCCACGTCGCTACCGCGGATCGACTTGATGAAGGCGCTGATCACGTCGTAGTGC
>JALYXB010000244.1 GCA_030947305.1 Actinomycetota bacterium
TGGGCGGGATCGGCGACATCGATGCTTCCGCCAGGCAGGCCTCCAGGTTCATCGACCAGGTGCGAAGCACAACGGGTGCGCCGAAGATCGATGTGGTCGCCTTCTCACAGGGAGCCTTGGTGCTCAGGGATGCACTGCAGGGCCCGCTGGATCCGGCAACGGTCAGGGTGGCCGTTCTGCTGGCGCCGAACTATCACGGCACCTCGGTGAACCTTGCCGGCAGAGTCCCTTCCGCGATTTGCCCTGCCTGCTCCCAGCAGGTGAAAGGTTCGGTGTTGTTACGGAGGCTGAACGCCGGCGGAGAGCTGTCCGGAAGCATCCGCTACGCCACCCTGTCCACCCGGCAGGACAGCTGGGTGCTGCCGATCGCGGACCAGGCGCCGAGTGGCCCCGCCGATCGGGTGCGAAGCCAGCTCCTGCAGGACACCTGCCCCTCCGCGGCGGTCGGCCACATCGATCTACCGGCCGCCACACCCGCGCTGAACTGGGCGTTGGCTGCCTTGGACACCGACGGCCGGCCGCCAACGAGGTTTAGCTGCTACTGAGGCCCTTTCGGCCCGGCTCGACCAGCCCGCGCGACCGGCGTTCAGCTGGCTGATGTCGATGGGCCGCCGACTCTTGTCCGATCGACCGGCCAAGCGGCCATTTTAGCCGGGTATTCCCCAGGAGGGCTCGGTGAGACGGTGGATCGGACAAAGGTCGGCATTAAGCGGCCGGATCCGAATAAATGACAGGCGAAATGGACGCATCGCCGCCCCGCTCGGGGATCAGCCATCAATTGGGTCGATGAGCGACCGGCTGGTAACCTCACAGGTCGAGTGCGCGCTACCGGCGCCCGCGAGGAGTTCCCAGCAGCTCCGATCGAACGTGCATCCCATCACTACAAGCGAAGGCAGTCTCGCGTGGCCAACATCAAGTCCCAGATCAAGCGGATCCGGACCAACGAAGCGGCTCGTCAGCGCAACAAGGCTGTCAAGTCGGAGCTGAAGACTTCAGTGCGGCGCGTCCGTACCGCGATCGACGCCGGCGACAAGACCTCGGCGCAGACCGCGCTGGAGACCGCTACCCGCGACCTGGACAAGGCCGTCTCGAAGGGTGTCATCCACTCCAACCAGGCCGCCAATCGCAAGTCGGCCCTCGCGCTGCAAGTCCGCGCGCTCTGATCCACGCTCTGACCTGATCGTTTCCCAACGGCGTCACCCTCACACCGGGTGGCGCCGTTCGTGCGCTCCCAGCCCTGACGATAGTCAGCGCAGCGCCCGAGCCCTGATCACGGCCTGCACCGCCCGCTCGACGGCGTAGTCGACGTCGGCGGCGGCGCCCTTGACATCGGCGTTGAGGTCGGCGGTCACCGTCATACCCTTGGCCAGACCGGCCGGAGTCCAGTGCCGGACCACCCCGCGAGCCCTGTCGATCTTCCACGGCGGCATGCCCAATTCCGCTGCCAGCGAGTATGAATTGCCGCCGCGGGCACCGGCCACCTTGGCCAGCGTTCGCACCCCATCTGCCAGCGCATCGGCAATCAGCACCGGCGCCACACCGACGCTGAACGCCCAGCGCAACGACTCGAGCGCGCCTGGAAGGTCGCCGGCAACAGCCTTGTCGGCCACCGCGAAGCCGCTGATGTCCGCCTTCCCGCGGTAGTAGCGGGCGACCGCGCTTTCGTCGACCAGGCCACCGGTATCGGCCACCAGCTGATCGGCCGCCGATGCCAGCTCTCGCAGGTCGGACCCAACTGCGTCGACCAACGCGGTCGCCGCCTCCGACGTGCATGTCCCGCCGGATCGATTGATCTCGGTGCGGACGAAGTCGATGCGATCGGCCTGCCTGGTGATTTTCGGGCAGTTGAACACTGCCGCGTCGTGACGACGCAGCGCATCGGCAAGCGGCTTGTTCCGGGCGCCGCCGTTGTGGTGCACCACCAGCGTGACGCCCTCGACCGGGTCCGCGGTGTAGTCGGTGACAGCCGCCGCGATGTCCTTGGCCGCTTCGTGCGCATTGCGCAGCACCACCACCCGCGGTTCCGCGAACAGGCTCGGCGCCACCAAGTCGGAGAACTCCATCGGTGAAAGGCCGGCACTCTCACTTTCCCGGCGCTCGACCTCCGGATCGGACTTCCGCAGGGCGCTGAGCGTCCTGGCGATAGCCCTGTCGATCAGCAGTGGTTCGTCGCCCGATATCAGCACCAGCGGCGGAACTGTGGACGCGACCATGGATCAATCGTGCCATCACCTCCCGACATCCGGAAAGTCGCTGCACGGGCGATGAGGAAAACCGTTCAGGTGCCGGGGATTTCGATCCCGAACAGGGTGTGCAGCGCCTTGATGTAGTCCTCGCCGCTGCCGTCCTTGGCGAGTTCCTTGGCGCGCATCGTCGGGGTGTGCAACAGCGAGCTGGTGGCCCTGCGCATGGCCCGCTCGACATCGTCGGCGACCTGGCCGTCATACTTGCGGCGCAGCCGCTTCACCTCAGCGTCGACGGCTGCGACGACGTGACTGCGCAGCGCGATCACAGCAGGATCGATGGTGCGTTCGGCCGCCTCGGCCTCGAATCGGTCGACTGCATCCAACACAATCTCCTGTGCCACCCGCAGCTCGGCGCCGTGCGCCGGACCGGTGCTGGTCGCCACCGAATGCAGGTCGATCACTTCGACGGTGTCCAGCGCCCTCACCGGCGCAGGGATGTCGTGGTGCAGGGCGAGATCGACGACCAGGATCGGCGTGTCGCGTGCCCGCAGCGCCGCCGTTATCGGGGCCAGCTTTGCCTCGTCGCTGATGCCGCCGCGGCCGCTGGCGGCGACCAACAGGTCTACTTGCCCCAGTACGGCGGGCAACTCGTTGACACCGATGGCGATCGCCTGATGGGTGGCGGCGAAAGCCTGCGCCCTGCCGCTCGGGGAGAACACCGAAAGGTCGGTGCAGCCGCGGGATCGCAGCGTTGCCGCGAGCACCCGGGCGTAGGCGCCGGTCCCAACGATCAGCACCCGCCTGCCGGTGAGGTCGCCGATCCGCGCCGCGGCGATGTCGAGCGCGACCGATGCCACCGACCGGCCCTCGGCGCCGAGCCTGGTCCGGGCGGTGACCGCCTTGGCGGTGCGGGAAGCCGCCCGGAACAGCCGATCCAACGGCGGGGTAAGGCAGCCGTCCGTCTCGGCCTGCCGGTGCGCCCTTGCCACCTGGCCGGCGATCTCCGCCTCTCCCACCACCAACGCGTCCAACCCGGCGGCGACTGTGAACAGATGACTGCCCGCGGCCATCCCGACCGTCACCCGCAGTGCGGACTCCGCATGGTCGGCATCCATCCCGTTGGCCAGCACGATGGCATCGGTGACGGTATCGACGGCATCGTGAAACCGCACGGCGTCGACGTAGATCTCCAGCCGGTTGCAGGTGGCCAACACCACAGCGCCGGCGATGGCCGGATCGGCCTGGAGTGTCGCCTCGACCAGGGTCTTGCGCAGGTTCTCCGCGCCGTCGGCGAGGTTCTCCAGCTGCGCCAACCCCACGTCGTGGTGACCTGCGCCGAGCACCATCAGCATTTGCTCGATTCTACCGGTTGTCGAAGTCTGGATCGGCAGCCGAGCGGCGGGATGGCAGCATGGTCCACCGTGAGTATCAACACGCTGCCTGCCGACCATCCGTTGTCGGATGGCCGCACCGCCGATTCCGACCTGGTGCTGGCGATGCGTAGTCGGCGCACTGAGCGGCGGCCGATCTGGTTCATGCGGCAAGCCGGCAGGTCGCTGCCGGAATACCGGGCGCTGCGGGCCGGCACTGCCATGCTCGACGCCTGCCTGGACCCCGACATGGCCGCCGAGATCACCCTGCAGCCGGTCCGCAGACACGGGGTAGACGCCGCCGTCTTCTTCTCCGACATCGTGGTCCCGCTGAAGCTGGCCGGGCTCGGGGTGGAGATCGTGCCGGGTACCGGGCCGGTGGTGGCCGAGCCGATCCGGACCCGCGACCAGGTTGCGGCGCTCCCCCAGCTGGATCCGGCCGCGCTGGCGCCCATCGAGCAGGCTGTCGCCGCTTGTGTCGCCGAACTCGGATCCGTGCCGCTGATCGGTTTCGCCGGCGCACCGTTCACCCTGGCGTCCTACCTGGTGGAGGGTGGGCCGAGCCGAGACCTGTTGCGTACCAAGGCGTTGATGCTCGGCGATCCGGAGACCTGGGCGGCGTTGGCATCCTGGGTGGCCGGACTCACCGCCGTGTTCCTGCGGACCCAGATCCTGGCCGGTGCCTCGGCCGTGCAGCTGTTCGACTCGTGGGCGGGCAATCTGTCTCTTACCCAGTACCTGGCTGGCGCGGCGCCGCACTCGGCACAGGTGCTGGGCGCGGTCTCCGGGCTGGGAGTGCCGCGGGTGCACTTCGGTGTCGGCACCGGCGAGCTGCTGACCGCGATGCGGGATGCGGGCGCGGACGTCATCGGGGTCGATCACCGGATCCCATTGGACCAGGCATC
>JALYXB010000081.1 GCA_030947305.1 Actinomycetota bacterium
GCGCGTCGTCGACCGACACGCCATGGTCGCTGATCAGGTCGGCCAGTCCCCCGGCGTAGCCCTGCCCGACGGCACGAACCTTCCAGTCGGTACCGCGGCGGTACAACTCAACCGCCACCATGATCGATTCGGCGTCCAGGCCGGTGACCTGGTAACTCACTACCGGTGTGCCGGAGGCATCGGCGACGGTGGCTACCGGCGGTGCGATCTGGCCGAACCGTTGGCCCGGCGTGCCCAGGTTTACCACGGCCCGCACGGTGTCGATGTCCGCCGGAATCTGCGCCGGGTCGATCTCCAACCGCCAGCCGGCACCAACCTGCACGCACCGCACCCCTGGGCCCGTCGGCTGGTTGAAGAAGACGAAGTCCGCGTCCGAGCGGACCTTGCCGTTCGGGGTGACCAGCAGGGCCGACAGGTCGGTCGGTGCCTGCACCTCGACGGTGACGGTGATGGCCGACGCCGGCAGTGGCGCGTTCTGCCCCTTTGCAAGGGTGATGGGTGAGGTCACGACGCTCCTTCAATTCGGGGCTGGTGACACCGATCCTGCCAGGATCTACACCTCCGCGGCGGCGAGTTGCCCGCAGGCGGCCGCGATCTCCTGGCCTCTGGTGTCCCTGACTGTGCACGCAACGCCGCTGCCGCGCACCCGCCGAACGAACGCGTCCTGCACCGGTTTCGGCGAGGCGTCCCACTGCGAGCCTGGGGTGGGGTTCAGCGGAATCAGGTTGACGTGCACCAGCTGGCCGAGGTGCTCGCGCAACAGAGCGCCGAGCGCATCGGCCCGCCACGGCTGGTCGTTGATGTCGCGGATAAGGGCGTATTCGATCGACACCCGGCGACCGCTGCTGTCGGCGTACCGGCGGGCGGCCCGCAGCACCTCTTCGATCTTCCACCTGTCGTTGACCGGGACCAGCGTGTCGCGCAGCTCGTCGTCGGGGCAGTGCAGTGAAACAGCAAGGCGCACTTGAAGTTTCTCGTCCGTCAACCGCTCGATGGCTGGTACCAGGCCGACCGTGGAGACCGTCACCGAGCGGGCCGAGATACCCAGCCCGTGCGGGTTCGGCGCGATGATCTGACGGACCGCCGCCAGCACCCTCGAGTAGTTGGCCAGCGGCTCACCCATTCCCATGAAGACGACGTTGGACAACCGACCGGGATCACCGAGGGCGCCGTCCCTGGCCGCGGCCGCTGCCAGTCGCACCTGCTCGACGATTTCCGCTGTCGACAGGTTGCGTTGCAGGCCGCCCTGCCCGGTCGCACAGAACGGGCACGCCATCCCGCAGCCGGCCTGGCTGGAGACGCACAAGGTGATGCGTCCCGGGTAGCGCATCAACACCGACTCGATCAGGGTGCCGTCGTGCGCGCGCCATAGCGTCTTGCGGGTGTTGCCGGCATCGCAGGCGATGGACCGCACCTCCGCCAGCAATTCCGGTAACAGCGCATCGACAAATTCCTTCTTGCCAGCGGCCGGAAGGTCCGTCATCGCGGCCGGGTCCGTCGTGAGTCCGCCGTAGTAGTGCCTGGCCAGCTGATCGGCCCTGAAGGCCGGCTGGCCGGCGGCGATCACTGCCGCCGTGCGCTGTGCCGGATCGAGATCGGACAGGTGGGTGGGCGGCTTGCCGCGGCGGGGGGCCGCGAAGATGAGCGGAAGGGCGGCGCGGCCGGGTGGAGTGGGCTCGGCAGGTTCAACAGTCATGACGGGGGCAATTCTCCCACGTCAGCCGTAGGGAACCGGTTTCGAGCCGAGTCCGACCACCGAGCCGACCAGGGTGCGGCCGGTCGCGGCGTGCACGGTGCAGGTGTCGTCGTCCGACGTGCTGTCGGTGCTGGCGGTGTACCAGGTGCCCATCGACTGTCCCGTCCCGGACAGCCCACCGGAGCCGCCGGGCAGGGCCCCCGCCAGTAGCGCATCGGCACCGGTGAACACGGAGACCGAGCCGACCAGCCGTTCGGCGAACGTCAGACAGTCCGGGGTGGCCTGTTTGGCGGGGTCGGCCCGCATTCCCAGTACCTCCCAGTTGTGCTCCAGGCTGCAGCCAACCATGACCAACTTCCGGTAGACCGTCCCCTGGGCGCCGGCCGCGGCGTCGTCCAATTCGAGCAGGCACATCCGCAACCCCGGTGGGAGTCCGCCGACGGTGGAGATCTGCGAGAGGCGACCCGCGTATTCCACCGGCCTGGTATCGGCACCCACCGTCGACGCGGGCGCGGTAAGGCACGCAGTCCAGCCGATCGTGCCGCCGGCGCGCGCTGGGAACGAGACCATGGTGATGGGCGGGACCGCCCAATTCCCGACGGCCCGAAACCGGGCCACCCGGGTCGTCACACAGCCGGCGGTGGCGCTACCGAGGCTGCGACTTGCCCAGGCCCGGATCACCTCCCCGGTGTGCTCGCTGCTGCACGGCATGACGCGCGCGCCAGTGCCGAGCATCCTGGTCGCTGCCGGAACTTCGACGCAGGCCCCGGCGACCGGAACTGGCAACGGGGGTGCCTGCACCGCTGTGCCCGGCGCGTCACGTCCGCTGGCCTTGGTGACGATGAAGAGCGCCAGCGCCGCTGCGACGATGACCGCAACACCCAGGGGTTTGCGATCCATGGTTCGCCCGCTCAACCGAACGGGATCGGCCCGGTGCCGAGGCCGATCACCGAGCCGACCAGCTGTGAGTCGCCCGGCGCCTGCACGCCGCAGCTGACGAATGCCGTGTTGCCGCCGGATTCGGTTCCCGGCACCAGCGGCTTGCTACCGGTGCGAATCAGCAGGTCGCCGCCGGCGACCGGCCGCTCGGAGCCGATCAGGGCTGCCGCCAACCCGCGACAGCTGGCCGCCAGCCCGGCATCGGTCGGGTCCTTGACCCAGGCAACGCCCAGCACTTCGCCGCCGTGTCGCAGCCGGCAGCTGGCGCCGGGCGGCATCGATTCCAGGTCGTCGGTCGCACTGTTGAAGCACACTCGCAGGTCGACGGGTCGGTTGGCTGGGTCGGCCAGCTCGGCGATCGTCCCGCGGAAGCCGGCGGGTTCGCTGTCGCTGCGGACGGACGGCGGGACCAGCCCGGTGACACAGGCCTGCCAGCCCGTCGGGCCGCCGAAGGTGACCCGCTGACTGTCGAGCGGGAAGGTCCAATAGCTCCAGCTCACCTCGCCGATGGTGTGAGTCGGTATCTCGGTGGGCGGACCATCGCATGCCAGCGGTGCGTCGGTGGCCATCGCCGCTCTGCTGACCGCCACCTCGGAGGTGTGTCGGTCGGTACACGGAACCACGCTGAAGTCCGCACCGGCCTGCAGCAGGCAGGATCCGGCCGGCGGAAGCGGCAGCAGCGGCGGCGCGCTGGCCACGCCCTGCACGTCCCGCCCGTTGGCGTGGTTAACGACGAGCAGCCCCAGCACCGCGCCAACGATCACCGCGACGCCAAGGACTCTGCGATCGACACCGCCCATCTTCGGATGTTATCGCTCAGCGACAGGGGCGTTACTTGGGGCGCCAGCGACCGGCGAGCACAGCCATAGCATCGCTCCGGTTGACCGGTGTCGGGTGGGTGCCATATTCGGGGTGGCGGGATGTGCACGGTGGTGCCAAGGGGTGTGGTCCAGGTGCTCGTGCCGTCGGGGTGTCTGGTAAGGGTGAATCCGCCGCCGTCTTTGGCGCGGTGGTGGTGAGCTCGGCATGCCACCGCCGCAATGCGGCTGCCGGATCCGCCGGAAGGATCGGCTCTGACCGCAACGGCGGAAGCTGCGCGATGGCCATGATCCTCGCGCGCAAACGCGAACCGTGAGGGTTCGATCGTTCAGTGGTGTTCATGCTGCCAGTCTATACTGATTCGAACAGGCGTGCCATTACTCGGTGGACAGTTCTTGCCGAATCGCGACCGCGTGGCTCCACGAATTGCTGCCAGGCCGGTCCTTGCGCGGGTCCCCTGCGCGGGTCATCTGCGCGCGTCCTCTGCGCCGCTCGCGCCAGCGACACGGGCCGGCTGCAGGCTCATGCCCGCCGCCTCGTCCAAAGAGCCTTGAGGGCGACCTCGATCTTGCCCGCCGCAGCAAAATCCTGCGGGTTGGTGCATGGCGGCGCCCTTTCAGCAGGCGGCACCCGCAACACCTCGGAGCGTAAGAGTTTCGCCCGCCGACGCCTCCTCCCGTGACGCCTGAACCACCTGTGAGCCGACGATCTATCGGTACGGAAGCGGCTTGTCCCCGAGCCCGACGACCGAGCCGACCAGCTGACGCCCCGGGGCCGCAAGCACATCGCACGCCAACCCCGGGTTGATTGCATGCTCGCTACCGTCGCCTGGGTCCCGCACCGTCACGGTGCCAATGCTCGAGTCGATGCCGGTACGCGGCAGCAGCGCCGCTGCGCCCGAGAACGCGTGGGTGGAGTTCACAACTCGCCGGGCGTATGAGGCGCATTGCTCGGCAGGGATCTGTTGTTGTGGTTGCGGAAAGAATTCACCGACCCGCTGCGCGGTGTGCGCAGATGCGCAGTCGACCTGCGCGTCGTAGACAGCGGCGGTGTCCAGCTCCTTCGCGGTCGCTTCGAAGCACAGCCCGACCGCGGCGGTACCGTCGCGCTGCGGGGTTACCAGCGAGCCGGTGTGCAGCAACGCGACGCTCGGACTATTGCGCTCTACCGGCACCTCGACGCAGGCCGACCAGCCGACGATGCCGCCGAAGGTCACCATGGTGGTGGAGATCGATGTCATCGGCCGCGACCAGCTACCCGCGCCCAGCTGCCAGCCGAAGACGACGCCGCCGGAACAGCCTGCGTCCACCGGCTCGCGCGCCGGCCAGCTCTGCACCACTTCGCCGGCGTGCGCCACCGAGCAGTCGACGATCGGATCGACCGTGGCTACCGGGTCGTCGGTCCTGGCCACACAGCTGCCGACCGCCGGAGGCGGGATCGGCGGCACAGCAACAGCTTTGCCGTCGACGTCACGGGCCAGGATCCGATTCACCACCACCAGCACGAGCAGCGTCAGGACTATCAGCACCAGCCCGCCCCGCCTGCGCTCCATTCCAGACACCACCACTGATCAGCGGCGACGGGCGTTGCTGCCGATCACCGCGAACAATGCCGGCAGCATGAAGAACAGCCAGGACCAGGCCCAGCCGTTGAATACAAAGCCGCAGACGAAGAACAGGATGAAGCCGACGGGTCCGGCGATCGCCACCCAGTTCGTTCCCGGTCCGCGGGCCGGCGCGGCGCCCGCGGGCCTGGCCACCGGCCCACTTTGCTCTGGATAGCTAGGCGCCGCCGCCGGATAACTCGATGGGCCGGTCGCACTCAACGCCGCCTTCGCACCGGTCGGCCCGCCGCCCGGCAGGTCGGAGAAGATCGCATTCAGATCGGTCCCGTTCACGGCATTGCTCACCAGGCCGGCGCGCGTCGAGTACTCGTCGGGGGTAAGTCGACCGGCCCGCATGTGATTGCCGAGCGACGTGAGGGCGGCGTCGCGCTCGGGGTTGCCGATTCGAATCTGCAGTGGGTCCGTCACACCGTCGATGGTGCCACCGCGCGAGCGGGCCGGCCAACTGACAGTTGTCAGGTGTACTGCCGCGCCAACCGCACCAGCTGGCGCGCGTACGACGGCCCGTGCGAGACGGCATGCACGGCAACCGGGTGCAGCTGGTGCAGGGCCGTGCGGTCCAACCAGTCCTTCGACAACCCGGCGGCCTCCGCGTAGGCGCGCTGTATCCGGTGCAACTGCGGACAGCCGAACAACGCCAGCATCGCCAGGTCCGTCTCACGGTGGCCACCGTGCGCCGCCGGGTCGATCAGCACCACCCCACTCGGGGTGAATACCACGTTCCCCGACCACAGGTCGCCGTGCAGCCTGGCCGGCTGGGCGGCGTCGTCGAACTCCCCCGCCACTATCCGATCGCACAACCGATCGACGATGCCGGCGCCAACCTGGTCGAGGTTGCCATTGTCCAGTGCTCGTCTGACGAACGGCCGCACCCGCTGCTCTGCATAGAAGGTCCCCCACTCTCGGGTCGGCCGCATCGATTGCGTTTGGCTGCCGATCCAGCCGTCGCCACTCCACCCGGCCGACGGGCTGCCGAAAGCATCGGCTCCGGCCGCGTGGGTGACGGCCAGCGCCCTGCCGAACTGTTCTGCCGCCGCTGCAGTTGCCGGGCCGGATCCCAGTTGCTCGAGGTCGATGAAACCTGGTCCGACATCGAGCACCCCGACGATGCTCGCCCCACCGGCGTCCTGCGCCTCGGCCAGCCACCGCAACCCGGTCGCCTCGAACTCGAAGAAGCCCGCGGGGGCGCCGGCGCGAACCTTCCGAAACCCGGTCACCGGCACACCTTACGAGTCGCTGACCTCCTTGGATGACAATGCAGGGATGCCGCGCCAATACGCCAGCTCCGGATCCCCGTTCGAACTCGCCGTCGGCTTCAGCCGTGCCGTTCGCGACGGCCACTTGGTGGCAGTGGCCGGCACCGCGCCGGTCTGGCCGGACGGCCACGTCGATCCCGACCCGCTGGCGCAGGCACGGCGCTGCTGGGAGATCGCCCTTGCTGCCTTGGCCGAACTTGGCGGCCGGCCGGACCAGGTGATCCGCACCCGGCAGTATCTTCTCGACGCCGCCCATGCCGAGGTGGCCGGCCAGGCGCACCGCGAGGCGTTCGGCGACGTCCGGCCGGCCAGCACGATGATCGTCGTCGCCGGTCTGCTCGACCCGCGCTGGTTGCTCGAGTTCGAGTTGGACGCCGTCGTACCGTGAGGTGTGGAGCGTGCCCTGAGCAGTGCAGCGCATCGCCTGCCGCAACGGTTTCAGACGCGATCTGGCCCAGTTGTTGCCGGCCGACGTGCAGTACGGCGTCGATGTCCAAACGCCGCCGGCCCAGCCGCCGGGGCGATGCCGGCCCGCAGCGGTTCCATCACTGACGCGCGTCGTACGGTGTGCGGATGCCCGCATCGACTCCTTCGGTCCTCTCGGTGAACCTCGGCCGCGGCACCCCTAGCG
>JALYXB010000083.1 GCA_030947305.1 Actinomycetota bacterium
AGGGCGCCGTCGGCGCCCTGGTCGGCGGTGGCGGAGGAGGTGGGGGCGAGGCCGGCTGGGCGGCGCCACCGGTGGCGGTCGGCGCCACTGGGCGGCCGTTGGACGCCAGGCCGTTCGATGCCGGGCCGTTGGATGCCGGGCCGTTGGATGCCGGGTCGATCGACCCGCCCTCCGCCGCAGCAGCGCTGCTACCCAGCTCGGCGAAGTACTCCTGCCAGCTGGCGTCCACGCTGGCGGGATCGGCGAGGTACTGCTGATATTTCTCTTCGACGAACCAGTCGTTGGGTCCGAACTCCGGCACCTTTGCTGACGACGACGGTGACGACACGGTCGTTCTTCGCCTGCTCTCTTGCTCTCCAGGCTTAGTAAGCCCCTAGGTGACACGCTCACCCGACGCAGTCCAGGCTAGCCCTTTCGGGCTAACCGAGTAGCTAATGGGATGGCTCCACCAGGATGGCGTTCGCCGACGTGCCGGCGCCTGTGGTGCTTGCTGCTCGCGGACAACAAAGGACAGGGTGACAGGATCGTGTCCCTGAGCCATCGAAATTCGGGCGGCGGTCGGAGGTGATCCGGTGACGGGCAAGCAGCTGGTAGTGGTCGGTGGCGGCCACAACGGCCTGGTGGCCGCGATCCTGGCTGCCGATTCCGGCTATCACGTCACCCTGCTGGAGCGCAGCGACCACCTGGGCGGCGCATCGGTCGGTGAGGCGGTCTTCTCCGGTCACGATGTGCGACTGTCCAGGTACTCGTATCTGGTGTCGCTATTCCCGGACGAGCTGATGCGCCGCCTTGGCGTCTCGGTTCGGCTGCTGGCACGGCCGGTGTCGTCGTACACCCCATTGCGGCGCGGCGGCCGGGATACCGGGCTGCGGGTGGAGCGCGTCCCCGCCGCCGACACGGCCGCCTCGATGCGCGCGCTGACCGGCTCGGATACCGAATTCGTTGCCTGGCAACAGTTGTACGGTGAACTGGCGTCCATGGCTCGGGTGATGGCTCCGATGTTGACCGGACCGCTGCGGCGCCGCTGGCAGGCGCGGGACGCGGTGGTCGCCGCCGCCGGAGCCACCATCTGGGCCGACGTGTTCGAGCAGCCGATCGGTGAAATGATCACCCGCAGGCTCGCCGACGACGCGGTGCGCGGTGTGGTGGCCACCGACGGGCTGATCGGCACCCATGCCTCGCTGCTGGAGGAAAATCTGCTGGCAAACAGATGTTTCGTCTATCACCTGATCGGTCGGGGGACGGGTGAGTGGCTGCTGCCGGCCGGTGGGATGGGTGTGCTGGCCGACGCGCTGGCTGCCAGAGCGCACATCGCCGGCGTCGATATCCGTTGTGGAGTCGAGGTTGTCGAGGTTGACGAAGGGCCGACGGCTGTCACCGTGATCGGCCGCGATCGCGACGGTAAGTCCGTCGAGGTGACCGGATCGCAGCTGCTGGCCGCGGTGGCGCCGGCCGTGATCGACGGCTGGCTCGGCCGCGACTCGGCTCCGGTCGTCGGCGCCCAGATAAAGATCAACATGCTGCTGAAGCGGCTCCCGAGGATGGCATCGGGTGCGGACCCGGTCACCGCGTTCGCCGGCACCACCCATCTGCGCGAGGGTTTCGACGAACTCGAGGCCGCCTATCGGGTCTCCGCCGGCGGCGCACTGCCGAACCCGGTGCCGAGCGAGGTGTACTGCCACTCGATCACCGATGCGTCGATCCTGGGTAACGCGGCGGACGGCAACCTGGCCACACTGACGCTGTTCGGACTGCATACTCCGGTAGACCTGTTCCGAGCCGACCCCGTCGCCGCCAAGAAGCAGGCTGCCGACGCGGCGTTGTCGTCGCTGCAGGAATATCTGGCGGAGCCATTGACCGATTGTCTGGCGCTGGATGCGGACGGCCAAACCTGCCTGGACATCGCCTCGCCGTTGGACGTGCAGGCGTCGGTGGGCATGCCTGGCGGCAACATCTTCCACGGCGATCTGTCCTGGCCGTTCGCCGAGAACGACGAAGACCTGGATTCGCCGGCTGCTCGATACGGGGTGGCGGTTGCCGGCAGCGAACGGATCCTCTTGGCGGGCGCCGGTTCTCGACGCGGCGGCGGTGTCTCCGGGCTGGGCGGACTGGCCGCTGTCGACGCCCTGCTGGAATCGCGATGAGAGTCAGCCAAGGCCGAGCTCTTTGGTGGACTGCTCGCGCATCTCGATCTTGCGGATCTTGCCGCTGATCGTCATCGGGAACTCCTCGACGATCCGCACGTAGCGCGGGATCTTGTAGTGGGCGAGCTTCCCGGTGGCGAAAGCCCGTACCGACTCGGCGGTCAAAGGGGTTGCGCCGTCACGCATCTGGATCCAGGCGCAGAGCTCCTCGCCGTACTTGGGGTCGGGCACGCCGATCACCTGGGCATCCCGGATATCGGGGTGGGTGTAGAGAAATTCTTCGATCTCCCGTGGGTAGACGTTCTCGCCGCCACGGATCACCAGGTCTTTGATCCTGCCGGTGATTCGCACATACCCGTCGTCCGCCATCATGGCCAGATCGCCGGTGCGCATCCAGCCGTCGACCAGCACCTCGTCGGTCTTGTCCTGCTGGTCCCAGTAGCCGAGCATCACCGAATAGCCCTTGGTGCAGAACTCGCCGATGGTCCCGCGCGGCAGCGTCTCGCCGGTGGCGGGGTCGACGACCTTGATTTGAAGGTGCGGGCCGACCCTGCCGACGGTGTTCACCTTGTGCTCGAATGAATCGTCGGTGCGGGTCTGCGTCGAAACCGGCGACGTTTCCGTCATGCCGTAGCAGATCGTCATCTCGTCCATACCCGACGCGATCACCTTCTTCATCGTCTCGGCGGGGCACGGCGAGCCGGCCATGATGCCGGTGCGCACGCTGGACACGTCCCAAGAGTCGAAGTCGGGCAACGCCCACTCGGCAATGAACATCGTCGGGACGCCGTACAGCGACGTGCACTTCTCCTGCTGCACCGCCCGCAGGGTGGCAACGGGATCGAAGGACGGCGCCGGGATCACCATGGCGGCGCCGTGACTGGTGGCCGCCAGGTTCGCCATCACCATCCCGAAGCAGTGATAGAAGGGCACCGGGATGCAGATCCTATCGGCCTCGGTGTACCGACACAGTTGCCCTACCAGGTAACCGTTGTTCAGGATATTGCGGTGTGACAGGGTTGCTCCCTTGGGAAATCCGGTTGTCCCCGACGTGTATTGGATGTTGATCGGATCGCCTGGCTGCAACTGGCGCTGGATGGCCACAATGTCCTCATCGCTAGCGTCGGATGCGTTGCCCAGTAACACATCCCAGCTCGGCGTCGCAATCAGCACCACCGCTGAAAGGTCGGGGCAGTCGGCCCTCACCTCCTCGATCATCGCTGCGTAGTCGCTGGTCTTGAAGCTCTCGGCAGCTATCAGGTAACTGATGCCGGCCTGCCGGAGCACGTACCCGAGCTCATGGGTCCGGTAGGCGGGATTGATGTTCACCAGGATCGCCCCGAGCTTGGCGGTCGCGTACTGCACCAGTACCCACTCCGGGCAGTTCGGCGCCCAGATACCGATCCGGTCGCCGCGCCGAAGACCGGTGGCGTGCAGGGCCCTGGCCAGAGTTCCCACCTGATCGCCGAACTCGGCGTAGCTGATCCGGGTGCCCGTCGGCACATCGATCAGCGCATCCCGATCGCCGAAGGCGGCGATGGTCGCATCCAGATTGTCGGGAATGGTCTGATCCAGCAGTGCTGGCTCGTCCTCGCCCTTGGCGTGCGAGAGAAGCTCGGACATGGTGCTCCTTCGGCTGGCAGCGGTCGCTCCCAGCATGTCCCAAAGCGGCGACTGCAACAATCATCGGGTGACAATCCAGCAAGATCCTCAGCCAGCAGCCAACCAGCGCCCGGCATTGTCGACCAGGGCCGTGCACACTCAGGTCCCTGGAAATGTGCAGGGCCGGCCGGTGTCGGTGCCGATCTACCAGACCACTGTTTTCGCCCACGACGATGCCGCCCTGCTCACCGATTCGCTGGACAATCCGCGTGGCGCGTTCGGCTACTCACGGATGGGCAACCCGACGGTGCGGGCCCTGGAGAATTCGGTGGCCGGGCTGGAGAACGCGACCGGCGCTGTCGTCACCGCGTCCGGAATGGGCGCGATACACACAGCGCTCGGGGCGAACCTGCGGGCGGGTGGGCACCTGGTGGTGCAGAACTCCATCTACGGCGGGACCACCGGGCTGCTCGCCGATCTCGCGCAGCGCTGGGGCATCCGCATCGACCAGGTCGCCGGCGACGACCCCGATGCACTGGCGGCGGCGTTGCGTTCCGACACCTGCGCGGTGTATCTGGAGACGATCTCCAATCCCGTGACGGCGGTGTCCGACATTGCGGCAATGAGCGCCGTCGCCCGCGCCCACCGGGTGATCACGGTGGTGGACAACACTTTTGCCTCACCGATGCTGTGCCGTCCGCTTGACCTGGGCGCCGATATCTCGTTGCATTCGGCCACCAAGTATCTGGGCGGGCACTCCGATGTGACAGCCGGCGTAGTGGCCTACGCGGACGCTGCTGCCTTCGAATCCGGCTGGAGGTATGCGGTGGCCACCGGCGTCACGCCCGACCCGTTCGGTGCATGGTTGGTGATCCGCGGCCTGCAGACGTTGCCGCTGCGGATCAAGGCGGCCACCGCCAATGCCACCGAGTTGGCGGCCCGACTCGCCGAGCATCCGGCGGTGTCGGCGGTACATCACCCGTCCCGGCCGGACCATCCACAGCACCAACTGGCGGCCCGGATGCTGGACGACTACGGCCCGATGCTTTCCTTCGACCTGACGGCCGGCGCGCAGCATGCGCAGGCATTGCTCGGTCGGCTCACGCTGTTGCAGAACGCCACCTCGCTGGGCGGGGTGGAGACGCTGGCAATGCACCCGGCGTCCACCTCGCACCGGCACTACGACGACGACGCGCTGGCATCAGCCGGAATTGGCCGCGGCACCGTGCGGATTTCCACCGGCGTCGAGGATATCGAGGACATCTGGGACGATCTGAGCCGCGCCCTGCCGTCCCGCAGCAGGTAGCGCAGAGTTGGCAGGACACGCCGACCGCTACCGGCGCGGCGTGGCAGTTTTCCGCTACCCCCCGGGGTCGGAGACGGAAGGGTGACCACGATGACGGATCAGGGGGCGACAAACCTGCTCCCGGGCGAGGCGGAGTTCCTGCAGGCGGCGATCGCTGCCGCCAGGCAGGGGGGCAGCGAGGGCGGGATCCCTATCGGTGCTGCCCTGGTGCACGACGGCGCCGTGCTGGGCACCGGCTACAACAAGCGGGTGCAGCTTGGCAGCCCGACAAGGCACGGCGAGACGGACTGCCTGGAGAACATCGGCCGGCTGCCGGCATCGGTCTACGCGGCCTGCACGATGGTCACCACACTGTCGCCCTGCGACATGTGCTCAGGGGCGGTGCTGCTGTACAAGATCCCCCGGGTGATCATCGGCGAGAACAGGACGTTCGTCGGCGCTGAGGACCTACTCCGGTCGCGAGGAGTGCAGGTGGTCGTGGTGGACGACCAGACATGCGTTGCGCTGATGAGGGACTTCATCACGGCCCGGCCCAGCCTGTGGAACGAGGACATCGGCGTCGTCGACTGATGCGGGCAGCCCGGAAGTCTACTGGCGAGTAACTTAGTAGTGAACCGCCGTTTACTACGGTGGTCAGGCAGGCGTCAGTGCAGCGGAAGTTCATCACAAGACACAGAAGGACAGAGGCCGGTCATGCAGATAGCGGTTCTGGTGAAGCAGGTGCCCGACACCTATTCCGAGCGCAAGCTCACGAGCGGCGGGATTCTGGACAGGGAGGGCGCCGACGCGGTAATCGACGAGATCGACTCGCGGGGTGTCGAGGTCGCCTTGCAGCTGACGGAGGCGCATGGCGGAGAGGTCACCGTCGTCACCATGGGGCCCCAGCGCGCCACCGAGACCCTGCGCAAGGCGCTGGCAATGGGCGCCCACAAGGCCGTCCACCTGTTGGACGATGCGCTGGCCGGGTCGGACGCCATGCAGACGTCGGCGGCCCTGGCCGCCGCTCTCAAGACCGTGCCGTTCGATCTGGTGATCGCCGGCAACGAGGCCAGTGACGGCAAGACCGGAACGGTGCCGGCGATGCTGGCCGAGCGACTCGGGCTGCCGCAGGTCACCTCGGCCCGCAAGGTGACGATCGACGGGTCGAGGCTATCGGCGGAGAAGGTGATCGACGGCGGGTATGCCGCGGTCACGGCGCCGCTGCCGGTGGTGCTGAGCGTGTCGGAGAAGATCGCTGAGCCTCGCTATCCGAACTTCAAGGGCATCATGGCCGCCAAGTCCAAGCCGGTGACCACCCTCGGCATCGCCGAGCTGGGCCTCGATGCGGCCAGCACGGGCGGCGCCGCCTCCCCGTGCCAGGTGCTGTCTTCGGCACCCAAGCAGGCACGAACCGCCGGCCAGAAGGTGTCCGACGATGGCACGGGTGGCAGCCAGGCGGCCGCGTTCCTGGTCGCCGAGCGGCTCATCTGACCGTCCGCTCGCCACCGCACCGACACCCGGGAAAGACAAAGGGAGACAACGAATGTCCGAGGTTCTCGTTCTGGTCGAACACGCCGACGGGGCGCTGAAGTCGATCACCGGCGAGCTGATCACCGCCGCTCGCCGGATTGGCACCCCGGCCGCTGTGGTGGTGGGCGAGCCGGGCAGCGTCGACGCGCTGGGCGCCGAGCTCACCGCACTGGGCGCAGAGAAGATCTACGCAGCCGAGTCGGACGATGTCGGCAAGTATCTGGTGACACCCCAGGTGGCAGCGCTGGCGGCGGCCGCTGAGGCCGCTTCGCCGGCTGCGATCCTGTTGCCGGACACCGTCGACGGCAAGGACATTGTCGGCCGGCTGGCGGTGCGGCTCGGCTCCGGAATGATCACCGATGCGGTCGATATCGACGCCGAAGGGGTGGCAACCCTGTCGGTGTTCGGCGGCTCCTACATCGTTACCTCCAAGGTGCAGATGGGTGTGCCGATCATCTCGCTGCGGCAGAACTCGATAACGGCCGAGCCGCAGCCGGGTGCAGGAGAAGTCGTCCCCCTGCAGTTCTCGGTGGATCCGGCAACAGCGACAACGGTGACCGCTGTGCACCTGGAGCCGGCCGGTGATCGTCCCGAGTTGGCCGGCGCGCAGACGGTGGTGTCCGGCGGACGTGGGGTGGGTGCGGCTGAGAAGTTCTCTGTCGTCGAGGATCTCGCCGACTCGTTGGGTGCGGCGGTCGGTGCCTCACGGGCGGCCGTCGACTCCGGCTACTACCCCTCGCAGTTCCAGGTCGGCCAGACAGGCACCACCGTGTCGCCGCAGCTGTACGTCGCGCTGGGCATTTCCGGTGCCATCCAGCACCGGGCTGGGATGCAGACGTCCAAGACGATCGTCGCCGTCAACAAGGATGCCGAGGCGCCGATCTTCGAGATTGCCGACTTCGGCGTCGTCGGCGACCTCTTCGATGTCGCCCCCAAGCTCGCCGCGGAGATCAAGGCCCGCAAGGCCTGACCCAGTCATGGCAGCCGGTGGTGATCCCTTGTCGGGCTGGGGCCGGCGCTTGATCGCCGGCGTCGTAGGTTGATGCCAGTACACACACCCACGGCGTCCAACAGTTCCCGCAACCAGCAAACAGGAGTCCGGATGGCAGTCACCGCCGACACCATTTCGTCGTTGATCTCCTCCGTTCCGACGGGGCTGTTCATCGGTGGTGAGTGGATCGACACCCGGGCGGGCGTTGACGTCGAGAACCCCGCGACCGGTGAGGTACTGGCCACGGTCGCCGACGCCACCCCGGAGCAAGGCATCAAGGCGCTGGATGCTGCCGTTGCCGCGCAGAAGGATTGGGCTGCAACTGATCCGCGCGATCGCGGAGAGATGCTACGCACGGCATTCGAACTGCTGCACGAGCGGGCGGACGACTTCGCCCTGTTGATGACGCTGGAGATGGGCAAGCCGTTGGCCGAGGCGAAAGGTGAAGTCACCTACGGCGCGGAGTTCTTCCGTTGGTTCTCCGAAGAAGCCGTCAGAATCGCCGGCCGCTACTCCGTCGCCCCGTCCGGTGGAACCCGACTGCTCACCATGAAGCAGCCGGTTGGTCCGGTCTTCGCGATAACGCCATGGAACTTCCCGCTGGCGATGGGTACCCGCAAGATCGGGCCGGCCATTGCCGCCGGCTGCACGGTGGTGATCAAGCCGGCAGCCCAGACTCCGCTCACCACACTGGCTCTTGCCCGGCTGCTGACCGATGCCGGGGTGCCGGCCGGGGTCGTCAACGTCGTCACTACCTCGAAGTCCGGTGCGATGTCCGAGCCGATCATCGGCGACCCGCGGCTGCGCAAACTCACCTTCACCGGCTCCACCGAGGTGGGCCGCATGCTGATCGAACAGTCGGCACAGCAGGTACTTAGGGTGTCGATGGAACTCGGTGGCAACGCGCCGTTCGTGGTCTTCGACGATGCCGACCTCGACCGCGCGGTGGCCGGCGCCATGCTCGCCAAGATGCGCAACATCGGTGAGGCCTGCACCGCCGCCAACAGGTTCATCGTGCACGAGTCGGTGGCCGAGGAGTTCTCCGGCAAGCTGGCGGAGAAGATGGGCGCGATGAAGATCGGCTCGGGCATCGAGGACGGGGTCCAGGTCGGGCCGTTGATCGACAGGGCCGCCATCGACAAGGTCGGCGAGCTGGTCGCCGACGCCACCGACAGCGGCGCGAAGGTCCTTACCGGAGCAAAGGCGGTGGGGGACAAGGGATACTTCTACGCCCCGACGGTGCTGACGAACGTGCCGGCGACGGCCCGGCTGTTCGCCGAGGAGATCTTCGGTCCGGTCGCCCCGGTCACCACCTTCGCCACCGACGACGAGGCCATCGAGCTGGCCAACCGCACCGAGTTCGGCCTGGTCGCCTACGCCTTCACCCAAAACCTGACAAGAGCGTTCACCGTCGCCGAAGCGCTGGAAACCGGAATGGTCGGGCTCAACCAGGGAATCGTGTCGAACCCGGCCGCACCGTTCGGCGGGGTCAAGGCTTCCGGTATCGGCCGCGAGGGCGGGCTGGAAGGCATCGAGGAGTACCTGGAGACCAAGTACGTCGGCATCGCCCTGTAGCCCGCCGCTTACCGAGAGGATCCCCATGTCCACCGATACCGGCCGCCCCGGTCTGCCGCAGGAACGGAAGTTGATCACCGCCATTCCAGGGCCCCGCTCGATCGAACTGCAGACAAGACGGGCCGCCGCCGTCAGCGCGGGAGTGGCCTCCACCCTGCCGGTCTACGCGGCCGACGCCGGTGGCGGGGTGATCGTCGATGTCGACGGCAATTCCCTGATCGACCTCGGGTCGGGGATCGCCGTCACCTCCGTCGGCAACGCGGCGCTGAAGGTGGTCGATGCCGTTCGGGAAGCCGTCGGACACTTCACCCACACCTGCTTCATGGTGACGCCGTACGACAGCTACGTGCAGGTCGCCGAGAAGCTCAACGAACTCACCCCAGGGTCGCACGGCAAGCGCTCGGCGCTGTTCAACTCGGGCTCTGAGGCGGTGGAGAATGCCGTCAAGATCGCCAGGTTGACCACCGGCCGGCAGGCGGTGGTGGTGTTCGACCACGCCTATCACGGCCGGACGAACCTCACCATGGCGCTCACCGCGAAGGTGGCCCCTTACAAGAAGGGCTTCGGCCCATTCGCCGGTGAGATCTACCGGGTCCCGATGTCCTACCCGTTCCGCGATCCGGACTCGATGACCGGCAAAGAGGCTGCGGAGCGGGCGATCTCGATCATCAATACTCAGGTCGGCGCCGAACAGGTGGCCGCCGTGCTGATCGAACCGGTGCAGGGTGAGGGCGGCTTAATCGCGCCGGCGCAGGGATTCCTGCCGGCACTGTCCGAGTGGTGCACCGGCAACGGAACGGTCTTCATCGCCGACGAGATCCAGTCCGGCTTCTGTCGCACCGGCAGCTGGTTCGGCTGCGACGACGAGGGCGTGGTACCCGACCTGGTGACGACGGCCAAGGGAATGGCGGGCGGGCTACCGCTGGCAGCCGTCACCGGCAGGGCGGAGCTGATGGACGCCGTCCAGGCCGGCGGTCTGGGCGGCACCTACGGTGGCAATCCGGTCGCCTGCGCGGCGGCGTTGGCCGCCATCGAGACAATGGTCGAGCTGGACCTGAACGCCGCCGCGAAGCGCATCGAACAGATCGCCCTGCCACTGCTGCGCTCGGCGGCCACCGACACCACACGGATCGGTGACGTTCGCGGACGCGGCGCCATGCTGGCCGCGGAATTCGTCACCCCAGGGACGAAGGACCCGGATCCTGCTGGCGCAACGGCGGTGGCCAAGGCCTGCCACAACCAGGGAGTGGTGGTGCTGACCTGTGGCACCTTCGGCAACGTGATCCGCCTGCTGCCGCCGCTGGTGATCGGCGAAGACCTGCTGACCGAAGGCGTGGGCATTCTCACCGACGCGGTACGGGCGCTCTGACCGGCCCGGTCGGGGCGACCGGCGGCGTCCCTAGCTGGCGGCCCCTTACCCTTGAGGCAATGGCCTACCTCGATCACGCCGCTACCACCCCGGTTTTGCCGGTGGTGGCCGCCGCCGTCGCCGAAGCGATGACGATCGGCGGCAACCCCTCATCGCTACACGGGTCCGGCCGACGCGCCAGGCGCCGGGTGGAGGAATCGCGCGAGGCCATCGCAGCCGCCCTCGGTGCGCACCCGACCGAAGTGCTGTTCACCTCCGGCGGCACCGAGTCGGACAACCTGGCGGTGAGCGGCCTGTTCCGAGCCCGCGCCACCGCCGACCACCGTCGTCGCCGGATCCTGGTGCCGGCTACCGAACACCACGCCGTACTGGATGCCGTCTGGCACCTGGCGGCCACCGCTGGAGCGCAGATCGACTGGCTGGCCGTCGATAGCGAATGTCGAGTGCGGCCGGAGACATTCGCTGCTGCCGTCGCCGAGCATCCCGACGAGATAGCACTGGCAACGGTGATGTGGGCCAACAACGAGGTCGGCACCGTCTCCGATATTGCCGCCATTGCGCAGATCGCCGGCGAGGCCGGCATTCCGCTGCACACCGACGCGGTGCAGGCAGCGCCGATCCTCGAAGTGGACTTCGCCGGCAGCGGAGTCGCCGCCCTGTCGGTGGCCGGGCACAAGCTCGGTGGACCGGGCGGCACCGGCCTGTTGCTGCTGCGTCGCGACGCCGCGCTGGTCCCGCTGGTGCACGGCGGCGGGCAGGAACGTGGCCTGCGTTCCGGCACCCTTGACGTGGCAGGCATCGTCGGGTTGGCGGCGGCGGTGCACGACGTGGTGACGCATCGGGTTCCCCGCACCGCCGAGTGCGGCAGGCTGCGCGGCAAGCTGGTCGACGGCATCGTGGCCGCAGTGCCCGATGCGGTGTTGTCCGGCGCGGTGTTGTCCGGTGCGGTGTTGCCCGGTGATGGCGGCGACACCACGATCGCCGGCGGCCCCGGCAGTCTGCCCGGCCTTGCCCACTTTCGGTTCCCAGGCTGCGAATCCGAGACGCTGCTGATGCTGCTGGATGCTGCAGGAGTGGAATGCTCAGCGGGCTCGGCCTGCAGCGCCGGCGTCACCCGCGCCTCGCATGTGTTGCTCGCCATGGGCCTTGACGAACCAGCCGCCCGCAGTTCACTCCGGTTCTCGTTGGGCCACACCTCTTCCGATGCCGATGTGGACGCCGTGCTGGCCGCCATCGGTCCCGCGGTGGACAGGGCTCGCGGTGCTGCCCGACGATCGGCTGCCCCGTACCGGGCAGCCCGGATCCCGGCGGCGGTGACCGGATGAGGGTGCTGGCCGCGATGAGCGGCGGCGTCGATTCCGCGGTGGCGGCCGCGCTGGCCGTCGACGCCGGACACGACGTGACGGGGGTGCACATGGCCCTGTCCCGGCAGCCGGGCAGCCTGCGGACCGGATCCCGTGGCTGTTGCACGGTGGAGGACGCCTTCGATGCCCGCCGCGTCTGCGACCTGCTCGGGATCCCTTACTACGTCTGGGATTTCAGCGAGGAGTTCGCCGAGGACGTGGTCGCCGACTTCCTGTCCGAATATCAGGCCGGCCGAACCCCGAACCCTTGTCTGCGCTGTAACGAGAAGATCAAGTTCGCGGCGCTGCTGGACAGGGCGATCGCGCTCGGCTTCGACGCCGTTGCCACCGGGCATCACGTCCGGCTGGTCGACGGCGTGCTGCACCGCAGCGTCGACGAGGCCAAGGACCAGTCGTATGTGCTGGCTGTGTTGACGGCGGATCAGTTGGCCCACACCATGTTCCCGCTGGGTGAGATGACCAAGACGCAGGTGCGGGCGGAGGCGGCTCGACGCGGTTTCTCGGTCGCTGCGAAACCGGACTCCTACGACATCTGCTTCATCCCCGAGGGCGACACCCAGGGTTACCTGACCGAGAAGCTGGGTGCCAGAACCGGGCCGGTTGTCGATGCGGAGACCGGCGAGCAGCTCGGCACCCACGATGGCCACTTCGGATACACCATCGGTCAGCGCAAGGGTCTCGGCCTTGACCGACCGGCCGCCGACGGCCGTCCCCGGTATGTGATCGGTATCGAGCCGGTCTCCGGCACCGTCACTGTCGGGTCGGCATCCGGGCTGGACGTCAAGCAGATCGTGGCGGCCCATCGCATCGTCTACTCGACCGGGCTGCCGCCGACCTTCCCGCTGCGCACGGTCGCTCAGGTCAGAGCGCATGGCGGAACGGTCAGCGGCACAGCCGATCTCGTCGACGGCGCCATCAGGGTCGAGCTGGACCAGGCGGTCCGCGGCATCGCGCCCGGACAGACCGTGGTGCTGTACGACTCCGGCGACGAGTTCGTGATCGGTGCCGCCACCATCACCGGTTCCCGATGACCGGATCGTCGAAGAGTCCTGCCCAGCTGCCGGCCGGTGCGGCCACCGGTCACGGACCGGTGCCGGGTACCGACATCGGGGAGGCGGTACGCACCATCGCCGGCGAACTCCCGGTGCTGCCGTTCCTGCCGGAGCTGGCGGATCGGGGCGTAGGCGCGGACACGGTCGGCCGGACGCTGGCGCTGTTGGTCGACCTTCATGCCGAGGTCGTTCCTTCCGGCTGGCGCATCTGCAGCAGGCCGGGCCGCGATGCCAGGAGGGGCAAGGATTTCCGGGCCAGGGACGCAGACGCCGCCGAGCAGTATCTCGGCGCTGCAACGGTGATCAAGCTTCATCTGCTTGGACCGTGGACCCTGGCGGCCAGGCTCGAACTGCCGAACGGACACCGGGCGGTCAGTGATCACGGGGCGACCGCCGATCTTGCCGCTTCGCTCGGGCAGGGTTTGCGGGACTATCTCGACGAGCTCGGCGGCCGGCTGCCGGCCGCGACGATGATGCTGCAGATAGATGAACCGGATCTGAGCCTGGTGTTGGGTGGAATGGTGCCTACCCCCAGCGGGTACGGAACCGCGCGATCGGTGTCCGTCGACACGGTCCAGCGCGGGCTGACCTCCTTCGCCTCGGGCCTCGCCGACAACGCATTGGCAATCTCCGGGGTGACGCCCGGGCCACTGTGGGAGATGGTGCGGGGAGCGGGTTTTCGGAGCCAGGTGTGCCGGCTGGCCGATCTGACCGGTGACTCGGCAGCGGTGGATGCGATCGCCGAGTCCGTCGAAGCCTCCTCGCAACTGCTGGTCCAGCTCGATGCTGGCGCCAACTTGGACACCGTCGGCCCTGAGCTGCTCGCCGCTTGGCGACGAATCGGTTTCCCGCCGGAAACGCTGCCGCAGGTGGTGATCCCGATGGCCGGCCCACCGCCCGGCGATCCGGCCCGGCTGGCCGGCGTGTTGGCTGTTGCACGCCAGTTGGCAGTGGCATTGGCCGAGCCGCCGGAGAGCTGGAGCTGACCAGCTGTCCGGAAGCACTGGGCTCTGCATCCGTGTGGATCTAGCTTGAGGATTATATAGTAAAGCTATGTTAGATTTGCCGCCATGACCGATCCAGCATCCAGCGATCTCGGCGCCGACCTGCTGGCAGTGGTCGCCAGGCTGAACCGTTGGGCCACTAGCCGGGCCGCGCTGCCTGTTCCGTTCGCGCAGGCCAGGCTGATCGGAATGATCGACCTGCTCGGACCCGCCAGGGTGTCGGATCTGGCGGCCGCCGATCATTGCAGCCAGCCAACGATGACCAATCAGCTGCATCGGCTCGCCGACGCCGGTTTGGTGACGAGGACCCCCGATCCACAGGATGCCAGGGCGGTGTTGATCAGTCTGAGCGACACCGGATCAGCGGCACTGCTGGCCGCCAGGAGAGCAAGGGGAGCGGCCATCGAGCCGTATGTCGCCTCCTTGTCGAAGGACAAATTGAAAAAGCTGTCCGACGCCGTCACCGCGTTACGGCTGCTCATGGACGAACTACCGATGCACCCGGCACCGGCCGAGCGCGGCGTCGGGCCGGCGGATGCCCTGGCCGGCGCCGAAGTCTGAGGGACCGACACCGACCCGCCAACAGCACTGCGGACCGCAACCGCGATGTCCGAGCTGCGTCGTACAGTGACTCGGGTGACGAGCCCTTCCCAGCCTGACGCAGCCGATCCGACCCCTGATCAGACGGCCGCCGCCGA
>JALYXB010000198.1 GCA_030947305.1 Actinomycetota bacterium
GCTGCCGTCGGCTACCTTCCTCAAACTCGGCGCCCCGCCGAAGCACCGGTCGTCGGCGAACGACGAGATGATCGAGCGCATCGACACGGTCCTGGAACAGTTCAACGTCGATGCCGCCGTCACCGGCTTCAAGCGCGGGCCGACTGTCACCCGCTACGAGGTGGAACTCGGACCCGGCGTCAAGGTCGAGAAGATCACCGCGCTCACCAGGAACATCGCCTACGCCGTCGCCACCGACAACGTGCGGTTACTGGCGCCGATTCCCGGCAAGTCCGCCGTCGGTATCGAGGTGCCGAACACCGACCGGGAAATGGTGCGGCTCGGCGATGTGCTGGCCGCACCGGACGCCCGCAAGGATCAGCACCCGCTGGTGATCGGCCTTGGCAAGGACGTGGAGGGCGGGTTCGTCACCGCGAACCTGGCCAAGACGCCGCACCTGTTGGTGGCCGGCGCCACCGGCTCTGGCAAGTCCAGCTTCGTCAACTCGATGCTGGTGTCACTGTTGCAGCGGGCCACACCGGCCGAGGTCCGGATGGTGCTGATCGACCCGAAGATGGTCGAACTGACGCCGTACGAAGGCATTCCGCACCTGCTGACCCCCATCATCACCCAGCCGAAGAAGGCGGCGGCCGCACTGGCCTGGCTGGTGGAGGAGATGGAGAAGCGGTACACCGACATGCTGGCGCACGGGGTCCGGCACATCGACGACTTCAACAGGAAGGTGCGCTCGGGGTTCATCACAACGCCCCCCGGATCCGAGCGGGTGTACCAGCCGTATCCCTACATTCTCGGCATCATCGACGAGTTGGCCGACCTGATGATGACGGCCCCGCGCGACGTGGAAGATGCGATCGTCCGGATCACCCAAAAGGCGCGGGCGGCCGGGATCCACCTGGTGCTCGCCACCCAGCGGCCGTCCGTCGACGTGGTGACCGGGCTGATCAAGACGAACGTTCCGTCCAGGCTGTCGTTCTCCACCTCGTCGCTCATCGACAGTCGGGTGATCCTGGACCAGCCCGGCGCCGAGAAGCTGATCGGCATGGGTGACGGGTTGTACCTGCCGATGGGAACCAGCAAGCCGGTCCGGATCCAGGGCGCCTACGTCTCCGACGAAGAGATTGCCGCGATCGTCGAGTTCACCAAGACGCAGGCGACCCCCGAGTACCGCGAGGATGTGACGGTCGCCAGAGCCGAGCCGGGCAAGGAAGACGTGGACCCTGACATCGGTGACGATCTGGAGTTGCTGATCCTTGCGGTGCAGCAAGTGGTCGATTCGCAGTTGGGTTCGACGTCGATGCTGCAGCGCAAGCTGCGGGTCGGCTTCGCCAAGGCCGGCCGGCTGATGGACCTGATGGAGACCCGCGGAATCGTCGGTCCGGGACAGGGTTCCAAGGCTCGTGACGTGCTGGTGCGGCCGGACGAACTGGACGATGTGATCGCCTCACTGACCGGCGCCGGCAACAACACCGAAGTGCCTGACGAGCTCTGACAAGCTCTGCAGCGGAGGTTGGCGCGATCGAGTCGCCGGCCGCCACGCGGCGGCTAGGCTCTGCGCAGGGTGGTCGACGGTGGTGATCGTCAAGGGGGCGTGCTGGTGTCCGATCCGTGGGTCTATCCGCTACCACCGGGCGCTCCTGACCTCGTTCACCAGTCACCTCTGGGCAGCGTCAGATCGTCGTTCGAAATGCCCGCGCAGATGAGCCTGCGCAGTGTGCCCGATGGACGGCGGCCAGTTGCGTTCGTCTGGTGGGGGGCGCTGATCGCGTTGCTGATGTTGGCGGCGACCGGTGTCGCGGTGTTGTCCAGCAACAATCACCTCTGGTGGGGGGTGACCGCCATCGCTGTCAATCTGCTCGGCTATGCGGCTGTCTGGTTGGTCAATCGACCGGTTCCGCTGCGCCTCAACGCCCGGCTCGCCAGCAGGGTCGGTACCGAATCCAGTGACACCCTGGCCCCGATCACGCAGCCCATTCCGGTGGTGTCGGCCGGCAAGCAACCGTGGCTCAGAAGCGGGACGCTGCTGCTTCGATCGGCCGCGGTCGGATTGGGCGCCAGCGCTCTGTGGTCGGTGTTGGTCTCGTTGGTGATCCACCCGCGGATACCCGTGATGAGGGTGCGACTCTCGGAGTCCGATGCACTGGTGAGGGCTCTGCTGAATTCGCTGCTGACCTCAATCCTGGAGGAGTGCGGAATGGCCACCCTCATCCTGGCGGTGGCGGGCGTGGCGAGTCGCTTCTTGCCCGCTCGGTGGGACACCCGCTCCGCCGGCTACCTGGCGATCGTCATCGCGACGGTGGCCCGCACCGTGCTGCACGTTCCGCTGTGGGGCGCCGGTGCGATCGGCCGCATTGGCCTGTCGTTCGTGCTGGCGTGGTTGTTCTGGCGAACCCGGCGGGTGTGGCCGTTGATCGTTGGGCATCTGCTCTGGGACACGCTCGCGCTCGAGACCTTGCGCTCGCCGTCACTCCAGACCAGGGAGATCGCCGCCGTATCGGTGCTGGCGTGGACCATCACCGGATTCGTCATCGCGTGTGTAGCGATCAGCCGCAGTCGCCGGAACCTCCGGAAGCAGACCTGGGTACCGCCGGCCGCAGCACCCTGGTAAGAGACTTGCGAAGAGTCTCAACGGTTGGCGGCTGGACTACGTTGAAGCGGGTATGGGGCTTCGATGAGGACGGGCAAGGCTGCCGATGACTTCGACTCGTACGTCGCGGCGCACGGCCCCGACCTGGAACGGTATGCCTACGTGCTCACCGGCCAGCCGGCGTCGGCCGAGGACCTGGTGCAGTCCGCCCTGATGAAGGTTTACCGGCACTGGCGTCGAGTCTCCATGATGGAGTTCCCCGACGCCTATGTCCGGCGAATCGTTACCACCACTTTTCTGGATCAGCACCGCCGGCGCAGCAACGCCGAGCAGCCGATCGCGGACGTCCCGGATTTCGCCGGTGGGCCGGATCCAGCCCTCGGGGTAGCGGATCGGGACCAGGTCACCAGGGCGCTTTCCTGCCTGTCGGCCCAGCAGCGGGCGGTGATCGTGCTGCGCCACTACCTCGGCCGCGACGATGCCGAGATAGCCGCCGAACTCGGTTGCACCGAAACAACTGTCCGCTCCCACGCCAGCAGGGCGCTGCACCGGATGCGTCACTATCTGACTTCTGTCGATCTGCAGGAGAGACTGCCATGAACGATCTCGAGAATGCGCTGCCCACCGCTCTTGTCGGCCTCGGCCGGCATGCCCCGCACGAGTCGGACCTGGCCGGTCTGGTGCGACGCCGGGTACGGCGCCGCCGCATCGCCACCGCAGGACCGATCGCCGCTGTGCTCGCGGTGGTTCTGGTGCTCGGTTCGATCTGGGCCGGCCAACCTGGGCGGCCGTCCAAGGTCGCTGCCGTGCCCTCGGCCTGCTCCGCGCTATTGACGAGCACACCGCCGCAGTGGGCGCAGGCTGGGTTCAGCGGACCCGGCTTTGCGCCGTTTGCCTTCAGCGCCAGCGGCAATCTGATCGCTTACGTGTTCGTCCCGCCGCTGGTGTCTCCGCCGGCGGCGGATCACCACAACAAGATCTTGTGGGTGACCAAGAGCGCCCCGCTTAATGCCGGCGAATTCACCATCGTTGGACAGTTGGAGGGGTCGAACCGCACGGTGACCGTCGATGTCGGACTGTCGCCAGGACCGTCGATCGTAGACATGCCGGCGCCTGGTTGCTGGCACCTGAGCCTCAAGTGGGGCAACACTACCGACAGCATCGACCTTCGCTGGCAGGCCGGTTGAGCACACGGGGGTCGCAAACACGTGATGGCGCATCGGCCAACGAGGTGTCACTCGCCGGTCGCTTCCCTCGAGGTACGGGAGACTGCGTGGACGAGTGCCCTGACTCTGCCGGGTGACCGTCAGAATGTGCGGTGCCACTACCGCTCACTCCTGTTCGCGCGCCCAGGTAACGACGGCGGCTGCATAGCCGGCGGGAACAGACTCCGGTAGTTCGGCGATCGGTAGCCACGCCAGCTGCCCGTGCTCGTGGGAGAGCCGCAGTGGTCGCTTGGCCGCCAGATGACAGCCGTAGGCGGCCACCTCGACAGCGCCGACCGACGGGATCGGCAGCACGAATCGGCTGACCAGCGGGCCGACCCATACCTGCTGGCCGGTCTCCTCCATCACCTCGCGAGCAACCGCGT
>JALYXB010000207.1 GCA_030947305.1 Actinomycetota bacterium
GTCCCACACAGGGGAAACATATCCGCCAAACGTCACCGCCCCGGCGAGATCGGGTTGTCCGGCCCTGTCGTGGAGCTGTTGCTCGAACCATTCGTATCCGGTGAACGCAGTGCCGTAGATGGTCAGCGAGACATTTCGGCCCTCGGCCCGTAGTCGGGCCACGGCATCGATCGCCACGTCGGGTGCTTTCCGCGGCGACAGTCGGCACACCGCCGCGAGGCGGAAGGATGTGTGCGGATCCCACGAGCGGAGCCCTGGGTCGATCGGCGGATGAGGAATGCCGTTGTAGATCAACCTCGTGCGGCCGCCGAGCGATGGGTAGACGTCGGTCAGCGCCTTGATGGCTACCTTGCTGTTGGCGATCAGCGCAGTCGCGAACGTCAGGGGCGCCAGCAGCGCCTTCAGGATGAGCGTGGAATCTGCGTCTTCGGCTTCGTGGACGTGACACACCACGGGTATCCGGGTGATTCTGGCGGCGGCGATCCACACCGGGATGGTCATGGTGTTGACGTACACGACATCGGGTCGCAGGCGCCGCAATAGCCGAGCCAACCGAACAACTCCGAGGGCGTGCTGGCCGCCGAGGCGAGCGATCCCGGCGGCAGAAAGGGCCGAGCGGCGCACCACCGGAGCCACGTCGAAGCGCACGCTCGCCCCGCGCTCCACCAGCTTCGCCAGTAACGGACCGTCGGTGGGCACGCTGACGGTCACCGTCATACCACCGTCGATCATTCCGCTGATGCTGTCCAATAGCTGCAGGTCAGCGCCGTAGACATCGGCGGACGGGTTGGCCACCAGCACCGATGTCATACGGGCAGGATCTCACGCGTCGAAGAGGCTGGTGACAGACCCGTCGGCGAAGACCTCGCGGATCGCCTGGCCGATCAGTGGTGCCACCGTGAGCACGGTGAGTTGCGGGAAGCGCTGCTCCGGCAGAATCCGCAGGGTGTCGGTGAGCACCACCTCGGCCGCGCCGCAGGACGACAACCGCGCCGCGGCAGGGTCGGACAGCACGCCGTGGGTGGCAGCCACGACGACTGTCTTGGCGCCGGCCTCGCGCAGCTCGTCGACAGCGGAAGCGATGGTGCCACCGGTGTCGATCATGTCGTCGACCACGATGCAGGTGCGACCGGCGACGTCGCCGACCACCCGGTTGGCGACGACCTGGTTTGGCTTGTCCGGGTCCCGCGTCTTGTGAATGAAGGCGATCGGCGCGCCACCGAGCCGGTCGGCCCAGCGTTCGGCGGTCCGCACCCGTCCCGAGTCCGGCGACACCACCGTCAGGTCCTCGCCCGAATACTTGCTCGCGATATGGCCGGACAGCAACGGTTGAGCCCACAGATGGTCGACCGGGCCGTCGAAGAATCCCTGGATCTGGTCGGTGTGCAGGTCGACCGTCATCAACCGAGAGGCGCCGGCGGTCTTCAGTAGATCGGCCACCAGCCTGGCCGAGATCGGTTCGCGTCCGCGGTGCTTCTTGTCCTGGCGCGCGTACGGATAGAACGGCAGCACCACGGTGATCCGCTTGGCCGACGCCCTCTTCAGGGCGTCGATCATGATCAGGGTCTCCATCACCCAGGTGTTGATCGGCACGCCGCAACTCTGGATCAGAAAGGCATCGGAGCCGCGCACGCTCTCTTCGAACCTGACGAAGATCTCGCCGTTGGCGAAGTCGTAGGCGGACTGCGGGGTGACCTCGACGTCCAAATACTCGGCGATCGCCGTCGCTAGTTCCGGGTAGCCGCGTCCGGAGAACAACATCAGACTCTTACTGTTCGTCATCGACAGGGCATTCACGCGGGGGAGTCCTCGGTGTTGTTGTCGTCGGTGGCCCCGGCCGCCCCGTCGGTGGCTCCGGCGGCGCGATCGGTGGCGCCGGCCGCTCGGGCGGACAGCTCCGAACTGGTGCCCGCCCTGCTGAGCAATACCCAGCCGTTGGAGTTGTACTGCCGGCCGCGGGCGACACCGAGGGCGCCGGCCGGCACATCCTGAGTGACAGTGGAGCCGGCCGCGATATAGGCACCGTCGGCCACCGACACCGGAGCAACCAGGGTGGAATTGGTACCGACGAAGGCGTTGTCGCCCACCGACGTCGGATACTTGTGCACGCCGTCGTAGTTGGCGGTGATGGTGCCGGCCCCGATGTTGCTGCCGGCCCCGATGGTGGCATCGCCGATATAGCTCAGGTGCGGGACCTTCGCTCCAGCGCCGATGGTGGATTTCTTGATTTCAACATGCGCGCCGATGTGGGCGCCATCGCCGATGTCGGCGGCCGGTCGCAGGAAGGCGAAAGGTCCCACCGTCGCCCGGTCGCCGATGATGGCGCCGTCGCACTGCGAGCGCTGCACTCTCGCACCGTCGCCGACCATGCAGGCGGTCAGTGTGGTGTCCGGACCGATCACGGCCCCGACTCCGATCGATGTGCCAGCCTGCAGGAAGCTGCCGGGCAGGATCTCGGTGTCCTTGCCGATGGTCACGTCTGCGTGAATCCAGCTGGTCGCCGGATCGTGGATCGTCACCCCGGCCAGCTGGTGGCGACGGACGATCCGGTTGTTCAGCTCCCTGGCCAGCTGCGCCAGCTGGACCCGGTCGTTGACGCCCTCGATCTCCATCGGATCGTCCGCGAGCACGGTGCCCACCCGATGTCCGTCGGAGACGGCAAGCGCGACCACATCGGTGAGATATTGCTCACCCTGGGCGTTCGATCGGCCGATCCGCGGCAGAGCGTCGGCCAGCGCCGCCCCGTCGAAGGCGAACACTCCCGAGTTGATCTCGTTGATGCCCAGTTGCCCGGCGGCCGCGTCATGGTGTTCGACGATGCCGCTCACGGTGCCGTCGCCATGACGCACGATGCGGCCGTACCCGGCCGGATCGGGAACGGACGCAGTCAACACGGTGACGGCGTTGCCGGCGGCGTGATGCCCGGTGACCAAGGCGGTCAGCGTCTCGGTGCGCAACAGCGGGACGTCGCCGGCAGTAACGACGACTGTGCCGTGGATCGGTGCGGGAAGTGCCGCCAACCCACAAGCTGCGGCGTGGCCGGTTCCCAGTTGCTGGTGCTGCACCGCAGTGATGACGGGCGGCAGATCGGCGGCGACCGCGAGGAACTCCTCGATCTGTTCGCGCCCGTGGCCAAGCACTGCCACTAGGTGGTGCGGGGCCAGCCCGGCAGCGGCGGCCACCGCGTGCCAGACCAAGGGTTTGCCGGCGATCGTGTGCAGCATCTTGGGTTTTGTCGATCGCATCCGGGTACCGGCGCCGGCGGCCAGTATCAATACCGCGGCAATTCCTGGAACGGTAGGGGCGTCGGAGGGGGCCGCCGTGCCTGCCATGAAACTCCTTTGTACCGCCGGGCCGGTGGGTAGTGCTCCGCCGCCAGGATTCGAACCTGAACCATCTGAACCAAAATCAGAGGTGCTGCCGTTACACCACGGCGGATGGACAGCGCGTACCACATCATTCCATGCACCCACATCGCGGCGAACCGAAATCGGAACGCGTCGGCGCGCGCAAGCGGCGATAGGCCATATGGTGGTCAGGTTGGGTGTCACAGCGCTGCGCCCGGCCAGAGCGCCGCTACACCCAGGGCGCCTGACTTAGGGAATCCGAAAGGGCCGCATGACTCCACCTCAGTCCGTAGCCACGTCCACCCGCGCCGCGGCGCCCGCTGCCTGGGGGGCGGCGTCTGCGGCGACTGTCCCATCGGCGGCCGCACCAAGGGTGCTGCCAACGGTGCCGGCCGGCCCGAAGCCATTGACCGATGGACAGCGCGGTACGTGGGCACAAGTGGCGGTGTACCTGTTCGCGTTCGTCCCGCTTGCGGCTGCGCTGGCGGCAGTGCCGTTCGCCTGGGGGTGGGGCCTGGGATGGTCGGACGTGATCATCGGCACCTTCTTCTACTTCTTCACCGGCATGGGTGTGACGGTGGGTTTCCACCGGTACTTCACCCACGGCTCGTTCAAGGCAAACCGCGGCCTTCGCAACGGACTGGCCATCGTCGGCCAGATGGCGGTGCAGGGCCCTGTCATCATCTGGGTCGCCGACCACCGCCGGCACCATGCGTTCTCCGACCGCGAAGGCGACCCGCACTCGCCGTGGATGTACGGCACCTCGGTGCCGGCGCTGGCCAAGGGCTTTTGGCATGCGCACATGGGCTGGTTGTTCAACCGCGACAACACCAATCAGCAGCGATTCGCGCCGGACCTGTTGGCGGACAAGGACATTGTCCGGATCGACAAGTACTTCTGGGTATGGACGATCGTATCGATCATTGCTCCAGGCGTGATCGGTGGTCTCGTCACCTGGAGCTGGCACGGTGCGCTCACGGCGTTCTTCTGGGCCGGGTTGGTCCGGATCGCTGTGCTGCACCACGTCACCTGGTCGGTGAACTCGATCTGCCACATGATCGGCGAACGGCCGTTCTCAGCCAGGGACAAATCCGCCAACTTCTGGCCACTGGCGATCATGTCGTTCGGCGAGTCGTGGCACAACCTGCATCACGCCGACCCGACCTGCGCCCGGCACGGCGTGTTACGCGGTCAGCTCGACATGTCGGCGCGGGCGATCTGGATCTTTTCCAAACTCGGCTGGGCAACGAACGTTCGTTGGCCGAGCGCTCAGCGCCTGGCCCGCATCCAGGCGACCGCCCATGAGATGGGTCACTGAGCCGCTCACGGGTTGAACACCGGTGTCCGGTCGGCCGTTTCAGCTGCCGACCGGCCAGTCGGCGTCGTGCCGGGTAAGCTGGTGGTAACCCCCCTCCAGTCATGGAACGGGGGTTTCTGCCGTGCGCGCCACCCGCGCGGCCCGTCTCCACCGAGGTAGGTGCCCGCCGTGAGTTCTCGGCCCCCCGCAGTACTGGCCGGCCTGGCCGAGGCAGTATTGGCAGACCCGTTCTTCGCCGCACTGGCCGAGCAGGCCGGCGCACCAGCCAAGACCATCGTTGCCCCCCGGGGGGTGCTGCCGTTCCTTGCGGCCGGACTCGCCAATAGTGAACGCCCGACGCTGCTGGTCACAGCGACCGGCCGGGAGGCCGAGGTCGCCACCGATGCGCTCACCGACCTGCTCGGTGCCGGCGCGGCGATGATCTTCCCGAGTTGGGAAACCCTTCCACACGAACGACTGTCGCCTCGCGCAGACACCGTCGGCAAGCGACTGGCCGTGCTCCGCAGGTTGGCCTACCCACAGGCGCAGGACGGACCGGCCGGTGCGGTGCATCCGCTGCTGGTCGTCGTCACCACCGTGCGCTCACTGATCCAGCCGATGGCCCCGAACCTCGGCGACATCGTCCCGGTCAGATTGCAGGTCGGCGACGAGACCGACCTGGGGGAGTTGGTGTCCCGGCTGGTCGATCTTGCCTACACCCGCGTCGACATGGTGGAAAAGCGTGGCGAGATGGCCGTCCGCGGCGGCATCCTCGATGTGTTCCCGCCGACGGCCGGCCACCCGGTCCGGGTGGAGTTCTGGGGTGACGAGGTCACCGAACTGCGCGAGTTCGCCGTCACCGACCAGCGCTCGCTCGGCACTGTCGAGCTGCTGGAAGCCGCACCGTGCAGGGAGATTCTGCTCACCGAGGACGTCCGCCGGCACGCCGGTGCGTTGTCGTCCACCGCCACCGGGGATCCGACACTGGCCGAGATGCTGGCGAAGATCGCCTCGGGTGTCGGTGTCGAGGGGATGGAGTCGCTGCTGCCTGCCCTGATGCCGGGTCGACTGGTGATGTTGACCGAATTGATGCCGGCCAACACCCACCTTCTGTTGGCCGACCCGGAGCGGATCAGAACCAGGGCGCAGGACCTGGTGCGGACGGGGCAGGAGTTCCTGGCCGCGTCCTGGATGGCCGCGGCCACCGGGGGCAGAGCGCCCATCGATCTCGGCGACTCGGCGTATCGCGAGCTGGATAGCGTCCTGGACGACATCACAGATGCGGGGCTGCCGTTGTGGCGGCTGGCGCCGTTCGGCACCGACGACCAGCCGGACGGTGTGCTGGTGAAACCCGCACCCGCCTACCGGGGTGACATCCCGGCTGCGGTCACTGATGCGGCGGATCGAATTGCTGCCGGTGGCAGCACCGTGTTGGTGGTGCCCGCGGCCGGAACCGCCGGTCGGGCCGCCGAGCGGTTGTCCGAGTCCGATCTCGGGGTGGTGATCGCCGGGACTCCGATGGTTCAGCGGCCACGGCACGATGTGGTGACGATCGCCGTCGGACGGCTGGAAGACGGGTTCATCCTGGCCGAGTCCGGGCTGGCCATTGTCACCGAGACAGATCTCACCGGCAATCGTGGTGCCGCACCAGGTGCGGTGAAGATGCCCTCCAGGCGGCGCAATGCGATCGACCCGGTGACGCTGGTGCCCGGCGACTTCGTGGTGCACGCGCAGCATGGCATCGGCAAGTTCGTCCAGATGGTCTCGCGGAACACCGGCGGGGCGCAGCGGGAATACCTGGTGGTCGAATACGCACCCAGCAAACGCGGCCATCCCGGTGACCGACTGTTCGTGCCGACTGACGCGCTCGACCAGTTGTCCAAGTTCGTCGGCGGCGAGCAGCCAACGCTGAACAAACTGGGCGGTTCCGACTGGGCCAAGACCAAGGGAAAGGCGCGCAAGGCCGTCCGGCAGATCGCGGCCAAGCTGGTGCAGGTCTACGCGGCGCGGGCATCGGCGCCCGGGCACGCTTTCGCGCCGGACACCCCATGGCAACGCGAACTCGAGGACGCGTTCCCTTTCACCGAGACTCCCGACCAGTTGGCTGCCATCGATGAGGTGAAGGCCGACATGGAAAAGCCGGCGCCGATGGACAGAGTGGTTTCCGGCGACGTCGGCTACGGCAAGACCGAGATCGCCGTTCGCGCAGCGTTCAAGGCAGTTCAGGACGGCAAGCAGGTTGTCGTGCTGGTTCCGACTACATTGCTTGCCCAGCAACACATCTCGACTTTCACCGAGCGGATGGCCGCCTTCCCTGTCACCGTGCGAGGACTTTCCAGGTTCACCGATGATGCCTCGTCGAAGCAGACCATCGAAGGGCTGGCGGATGGCAGCGTCGACATCGTCATCGGCACCCATCGGTTGCTGCAGCCGACCGTCCGCTACAAGGACCTCGGTCTGGTGGTCGTCGACGAGGAGCAGCGTTTCGGTGTCGAGCACAAGGAACACATCACCGCGCTGCGGGCGCACGTCGACATGCTCACCATGTCGGCAACCCCGATCCCGCGGACACTGGAGATGAGCCTTGCCGGCATCCGCGAAATGTCCACCATCACCACCCCACCGGAGGAACGGCACCCGATTCTCACCTACGTCGGGGCCTACGACGATGCGCTGGTGGCCGCTGCCATCCGACGCGAGCTGTTACGTGACGGTCAAGTGTTCTTCGTGCACAACAGGGTTGCCGACATCGAGGCAGTGGCCAGGCGCATCAGGCTGGCCGTCCCGGAGGCGCGAATCGCCGTCGGCCATGGTCAGCTGAACGAAACCACCCTCGAGAAGGTGATCAACGGCTTCTGGGAACGCGACTTCGACGTGCTGATCTGTACCACCATCGTGGAGACCGGTCTGGACATCTCCAACGCCAATACGTTGGTCGTGGATCACGCCGAGATCCTGGGGCTCTCGCAGATGCACCAGCTGCGCGGCCGGGTCGGCAGGGCACGGGAGCGGGGCTATGCCTACTTCTTGTATCCGGGAGACAAGGCCCTCACCGAAACCGCTCACGACCGGTTGGCCACCATCGCGCAGAACTCCGATCTCGGCGCTGGGATGGCGGTGGCCATGCGCGATTTGGAGATCCGCGGAGCCGGGTCGATCCTCGGAGCAGAACAAAGTGGTCACATCGCAGGGGTAGGATTCGATCTGTACGTGCGGCTGGTCGGGGAGGCGGTGACGGCCTTTAAGAAGGCGGCCGGCGCCGCCGACGGGGTTGTCGACGACAGCGACGACGAGCCGGCCGAGGTGCGGATCGAGCTGCCCATCGATGCCAGCATCCCGCACGAGTACGTGCCGACCGAGCGGCTGCGGCTGGATGCCTACCGCAAGATCGCCGCGGCAACCGCGCCGGCGGATCTGGAAGCGGTGCGGGCAGAGCTCACCGACAGGTACGGACCGTTCGGCGAGGAGGTGCAGAACCTGTTCGCGGTGGCCCAATTCCGCGATGTCTGTCGGGAGGCCGGGATCACCGAGGTGATCCTCGGTCCGCAAGGTCTGCGGCTGGGCAAGCTCGACCTGCCGGAATCGGTCCAGATGCGGCTGGCCAGGCTATATCCGGGCGCGAAGTTCAAGGCCTCTACCCACACCGTGACGCTTCGGCCGCCGACGGCCGGTAGCGGCTTCGGAGCGCCGATGCTGCGAGACATAGCACTGCTGGAGTTCTGCGAACGGGTGATCCGAGAGCTCGTGCCGACAGCCGTGCCGGCCTAGTGCCAGTGCGGGCGCGGCCCTGACTTGGCAGATCTTGATCCGAGTGGTCTCATCATCGTGACGCGCGATCGCTTCATCCTTGGGGGCGCCGAGCAGTTCCTGCATCCTTGTGTCGGACCGTTGTTGCTCGAATCGGCGGAGGCCAAATTGACACTGACGAGCACGGCGGTGGCGACACGTGGGTCGGTGCGTTCGGCGGTGGTGGAGTCGGTGCTCATCTTTGTGGTGAGCCGGCTGCTGATCGAAACTATCGGTGTGCTCGTGGTTGCCATCAACGGTGTGCCCAAATTTTCTCGGCCCGGCCTGTTCGGCACGTACTTCAACTGGGACAGCGGATTTTACGAATGTATCGTTTTGCACGGCTATGGTGGAGCAGGATGTGAACAGTCGGGAATCGACGGCCGAATGGCCTTCTTCCCTGGCTATCCCTTGGTTTCCCGTGCAGTAGCGTGGGTGTTAGGGCTGGGAAGCGTTTCGTCAGGCACTGACGCTGCATTGTGGCTGGTGTGCTTACTCGCTTCAATAGTCGCTGCAGTTATGCTGTATTTAGTCACATTGCGTTCGCACTCACGGCAAGCGGCCCGCGGGTCTGTTGCTCTCATGTTACTCGGCCCCTATGGATGCTTTCTGGTCACCTCGTATGCTGAGGCACTTTTCCTTGCTTTCGGGTTGACTGCTTGGTGGTGCGCAGCGCAACGGCGCTATCTGCTGGCGGGAATCTTCGGGGCCGCAGCCGCGTTCACCAGGATTAATGGCGTATTTCTCGCTGTTGCGCTCTTGCTGATGTATGTCGTGACGGAAAGGTCTGCAGGGCGAAGGATTCGCCTCCGAGCAGTGCTGAGTTTGTCGTTGGCCTTCCTTGGTACAGTCAGCTACTTCGTGTGGCTGGCAACTATGACCGGACGCCTGACGAGTTGGTTCGACGTTCAGCAAGGTCTGTGGAAGCGACATTTCCAGTTGCCATGGCTTACCTTTTATCGGCAAGGCGGTAAGGTTCTCCATGCGCCAAGCCCGGACTGGCGTGCTCAGTACGTCATCGAAGGGTTATACGCCGTAGTTCTTGTCACCCTTCTTATCCTCATGATAAGACGGCGGTGGTGGCCGGCCGCCGCCTACACGTTTCTGACTATGGCGTCGCTCATGACCAGCTCTGACTACCAGTCACTGGCCCGGAATTCGCTATTGATCTTTCCGGTGTACGTCATCTTGGCGTCGTATCTGGACAGCACCAAGCGGCGCTGGGTCTTCTGGGTAGCGCTAGTGTTCGGCGTGCTCTTACTGTGCTTCAATTCAGTACAATTTGCATTGGGGCGGTGGGCGGACTGATAGAACTATGGTGTTGGACTGCGCATTGGCCAGATGCGGAAACGAAAGGGTGAGCGAGTACTTGGACGCCTCCGTTGAGCCCGTCACCGTCACGGTCGCCGTTTTGACATTTCGGCGACCGGAAATGTTGCGCAAGACGCTGCCGACAGTGCTCGAGCATGGCCGACGAG
>JALYXB010000212.1 GCA_030947305.1 Actinomycetota bacterium
CGATCGTCCGCTCCACATCGGCGACCAGGTCGGGCAGCGGTTGGGCCAGTCGACGCCGCAGCTGCTGCAGCTCACCGGCCAGCCTGCCGATCCGGCGGTAGCCGGCGGCCGAGTAGTGGGCGGCATCGCCGGGATCGGCGATCGCGTCGACCAGGCTGGGAACGTCCTCGGCCTCTTCGGCCCCGGTGGCAGCTTCGGCCAGCGCTGCTCTGACCGATTCCGCCGGGTTGCCGGCGGCCTCCCGTCGACCTCGCCCGCCCAGTTGCTGCGCCCGGCCGGCCAGCGCTGCCAGGTCGGCGCCGCCGAGTTGCCAGCGGGCACCGGTGAGGATCCGCAGGGCGGCAGCGCCGGAGTTGGGATTGACCAAGAGGTGCAGCATGGCCACCAGGTCGGCGACCTCCGGTTCGTCCAACAGTCCGCCGAGACCGACCACTTCGACCGGTAATCCCTTGTCCCGCAACACCTCCGCCAAGTCGGCCATCTCCCGGCGGCGACGCATCAGCACCGCCATCGTCGGCGGTGGCCGGCCGGCATCGACTGCCGCGAACCAGTGCTCGGCGAGATGCCCTGCCAGCCAACGGTTCTCCTGTCCGATGGTCGGCAGCAGTGCGTAGCGAACCGAGCCGGCAGCGGCAGCTGGCCGGGCCCGCAGGCCGTCGACGTCGCGGCGGACCGACTCGGACAGCGCATTGGCCAGCTCGAGCACCTGCGGCGGGTTCCGGAAACTGGTGAGCAGGGTGAGCCGCGGCGCCGGTGTTCCGTCCGACTGTGGGAAGTCGGTGGCGAACCGTCGCAGGTTCGATGCCGACGCTCCCCGCCAGGTGTAGATCGACTGAACCGGATCGCCCACGGCCGTCACCGGGTGACCGACAGCCCTGCCACCAGCACCGCCCTTGCTGTCCGAGCCACCGAACAACGACCGCAGGATGACGCGCTGGGCATGCCCGGTGTCCTGGTACTCGTCCAGCAGCACCACCCGATACCTGTCCCGCAGCGCACCGCCGATAGCCGGATGCGCAGTCACCAAGTGGGCGGCCAACTGCATCTGGTCGGCGAAGTCGACAGCCCCCGCGTGCCGCTTGGCCTGGGCAAAGGCGTCCACCAGCGGCAGCACCCAACGCCGTTGCCGCAGGTTCTTCAGATGTGCTGTCAGGCCCGAGTGCACCGCACCCTTCTGGGCCCTCGACGGTGGGGCCGCATCCAACTGGGCGATCAACGAATCCAGGAAGTCGGCCAGTTCGTCGGCTCGGCGCAGATGATCTGCCAAGCCGCCGGACAGCGCCAGCAGTGTCTCGGTTACTTGATCAGGTGATTGGTCGGTATCCAGGTCGTCTTCCCAGCGACCGACCAGCCCGCGGGCCAGCTGCCAGCAGGACGTCGGGGTGAGCACCCGTGACGACGGTTCAACGCCGACCAGTGGGCCGTATTCGCCGATCAGCCTTCCGGCAAAGGCGTGGTAGGTCGACACTTCCGGCTCGGCCCCGGCCAGTGCCTGCGCGATCCTGGCTTCGACCCCCGGCGTTCTGGCCAGCGCCCGCAACCTGGACCTGATCCGCTCGGCGAGCTGCCCGGCCGCCTTCCTGGTAAACGTCAGACCAAGTACCTGCTCGGGCAGCACCAGTCCGTTCGCCACCAGGTAGACCACCCTGCCGGCCATGGTCTCGGTCTTGCCAGAGCCGGCTCCGGCCACCACCAGCGACGGCCCGAGCGGCGCCTCGATCACCGCGCGCTGCTCGTCGGTGGGCGGTGACAGGGCCAGCAGAGCAGCCAGCTGGGGCGCGGAAATACGTTGTGCGTCAACCACTCCGGCGATGGTGACCGTCATCGCGTGACCTGGCGACCCTCGGATTGCAGCGGGCAGCAGAACCGGACAGGGCAGCGCTCGCAGCGCGGGTTCTCCGTCGCCAGCAGGTCAGCACCGGCCATCCGGCCGGCCGCATCACGGACGGCGGCGCCGGTACTGGCGGCCAACTCGGCGTCCAACGCCGGTTGTTGCCGCACCTTGCCGCTGCCACCACGGACGTATAACAGCTGTGCACCGGCCGGCGCCCCTTGAGCGCCCGGCACTCCGTCCAGCGCCAAGGCCAGCTGATAGGCGGCCAGCTGCAGGTTCTTCTTGGCATCCGGCACACTGATCATCGAAGCGCCGGTCTTGAAATCCGTGACCAGCAACCCCCCGTCGGGGTAGGCGGCCAAGTGATCGATACGGCCCGTCATCCGCACCGGGTTGGCAGCGTCGGAACCCAGTGGCAGATCGACGGCGAGTTCCGAGCCGATGGTCTGCCAGCCGGCAACACCGATCTGCTGGAGCCAGCCGGCGATCGCCTGCGTCATCGAGGTAATCGCGCGCCGGACCCGGCGCAGCTGCCAGTCGGGGAGTTGGTCCTGGCCAGCCAGGAACTGATCGATCTCGGCCACCACAGCCGGCCCCGGCATGCCTTGCGACAGCCCGTGGGCGGCGGCATGCACGACCATTCCGATCATCTGCGGGTCGCCGATCGGGCCGCGGGCACCGCGGCGCTCGAGTACTCCGCGGAGCGCGCACTGCTGCAGCGCCTCCACCGCCGACGGCGACACCGACACCGGCTCTCCCGGTGCCACCGCCGGGGCGTCGGTGGACCTCCCGGCCAGCGCGTACCACTGGCCCGGATGTGCCCCAGCCACGCCGGCATCGGCCATCCTGGCCAGCTGCCGCGCCGCCGTTGCCACCACTGCCGGATCGGCGGTTGCCGAGCTGACGGCCCTGCGTAATTCGCCGACCAGCTCGGCAAGGTGGAAGGCGCGGCGTTCGGTGCCGCCGTACCTCGGCCAGCCATCAGCGATCTCGATCGGATGTGGGTCGCCGTCGGCGCCGGCCAATTCGTCCAGGAATCTCGACGGTGCGCGTTCGTCGCCGGAGACCGCGGTGACCAGCAGCTGCCGGCCGGCCCGGGTGCAGGCCACGTAGAACAGCCGCCGTTCATCGGCCAAAAGTGTCGGGACCCGGGAGATCTTCGGGTCGAATCCAGCGGCCAGGTCCAGCAGATCCTCGGTGGCCAGCAGCCCGCCGCGGGTCCGCAGGTCCGGCCAGCCGCCCTCGCCGACGCCGGCCACCACCACCAGCTCCCATTCCAGGCCCTTCGCAGCGTGCGCCGACACGACGGTGACGGACTGGCCGCCACGGGCCGGCCTGGCCACCGGGTCTCCTGGCAGTAGTTCACCGTGCACCTGGTCGATGAACGCCCGCACACCGGCGCCAGGCAGCCTGGCCGCCAGATCGGCGGCACTACCGAACAGCCCGACCACCGCATCGAGGGCGGCATCGGCCCGCTGGCCAGCCCTGCCACCCCGCAGGCTGGCCGCCGTCAGCTCGGTCTCCAGCCCGGTGGCAGCCCAGAGCCTCCATAGCGCCGCCTCACCGTCCGGCAGAACGGCCGCCTCACGGGCTGTGCGCAGCAACCCCGACAGCCGCCGCACGGTTCGTCCCACATCGTCGGGAACGCCGACGAGCAGTGACGAGTCGCCGCTGTCGACGAGGTCGGCGAGCGCCGTTGCCAACAGGTCGGCCGTCGACCCATCCTCGACGGTCTCGGCCGCCATCCTGACGGCCCTGCGCAGCCGGCGCAACGACAAGGCGTCCAGCCCGCCGGCGCCGCCGAGCGGTGCTGCCAGCAGCTCCTGGGCCCTGGCGCCGTTCAGCATGGAGCTGTCGAGGCCGCACTCGATCAGCATGACCAGCCCGGCCGCCACCGGATCGCCGAGCGGCCCCCGATCGTCGGTGGAGACCGCCATCGGCACCCCGGCCACCGAAAATGCCCGCCGCAGAGTCGGCAGCGAGGCCGCGGGCGACCGGACAATCACGGCCATCTGTGACCACGGCAGACCCTCGGTCAGGTGCGCGCGACGCAGCCGGTCGGCGATGTAGGCGGCCTCCCGAGCCGCGGTCGGCAACAACCTGATCTCCACTGCGCCGGACGGAATCCCTTCCGCCGCAATGAGTTCCCGATGCTCTGCGGTGCCGGGCAGCAGCGCGGCCAACCGCCTGGTGGCGGCCAGCATTGCGGTGCCCGATCTCCTGCTGACCCGCAGTGCCACCGTGGCATCGGTCTCGATCCGGCGCAGCGCACCAGGATCGGAGCCGCGGAAGGCGTATATCGACTGGTCGGGATCGCCCACCACCACCAGCTCGTCGGCGCCACCGGCCAACCGCTCCACCAAGGCGGCCTGGCCGGGGTCGATGTCCTGGTACTCGTCGACGAATACCCGGCGGATCCTGGACTGCTCGGCCGCCAGCACCTCGTCCCTGCCGAGCAGATCCAATGCGGCAAGGGTGAGCTCGGCCTGGTCGAGCGCTGTGCCGAGGCCGGTTGTGCCCATCCGCAGGTCGACGACCTGCTGGTACTCCTTGGCCAGCCGGGCGGCCGCCACCCATTCCGGCCTCTTGTGCTTGCGCCCCAGCTCGGCGATCCTCGCCGGGGACAACGCCCGTTCCCCGGTCCGTAGCACCAGATCGCGCAGCTCGGCGGCAAACGCCCGCGACCCCAACGCCGGGCGCAGCTGGGCCGGCCAGCCGGCGGCACCGGATTCCAGGTGCCCAGCGAGCAGATCGGCGACCATCCGGTCGGATTCAGCAGCACCCAGCATCCTGGGCGAAGGCGCCCCCTGTCTGGCAGCCTCCGCCTTCAACAGGGCATACGCGTAGGAGTGCAGGGTGCGTACCAGCGGCTCCGCGGTGGTGACGGCCAGACGATGGGTGAGCCGGTCGGTGAGGTCGGAGGCCGCCCGGCGCGAAAAGGTGAGCAGCAGAATCCGGGCCGGATCCACTCCCCGCTGCTCGATCCGCTGCGCGACGGCCTCGACGATGGTGGCCGTCTTGCCGGTACCAGGGCCGGCCAACACCCGCAACCGGCGGTGCGAGTTCTCGATCACCCGTCGCTGGTCGGCGCTGGGCAGCAGCGGACCGGCATGACGCGTCGGCTGACGCAACCGAAAGCGGACCGCAGGCACGGTCGCCGTATTGCTCTGGGTGCTGCGCGTCGGCGCGGCGGTCGGGGCCATCCGCCGAGCCAATCACGGGCGGCCGACAATGTCCGGCATGGACATGGAGCTGGCGGGCCGGATGCTGGATGTGGTGGCGGCGATCCCGCCCGGTCGGGTGGCGACGTACGGCGATGTGGCGGCCGCCGCCGGTTCACCGTCGCCGCGACTGGCCGGCCGGGTGCTCGCCGAACTCTCCGACGACGACACCCCGTGGTACCGCGTGTTGCGTGCCAACGGCAGTTTCGCCCCGCAGGTGGCCGGACGGCAGGCCGAACTACTGCGGGCGGAGGGTGTGTCGGTGACCGACGGCCGGGTGCGGTTGAAGGACTACCGGCACAGCTTCTCGTCGGATTCGACCATCGAACACGGCGCCGCACCGCATGCTGTGGCGATGATCGGCCGCACAGCGCAGGTGCCACAAGATGATCCTGCTCGTTAGCGCGTTCCGGCGCGCCGAGCAGCAATCGTGGTGGCTACCCGCGCGGCATCGCGGCCCACGCCGAAGATCAGTGACGAGCCCCTTGTGCGCAGGAAATGCACGCCGCAGAAGAACAGACCCGGGATGGCGGTGGACAGATCGCTGCCGACCACTGGGAAACCCAGATCGTCGAACACCGGGAAGTCCACCCAGCTGGTGTAGTCCGGTCGAAAGCCGGCGGTGAAGATCACCCCGGCGAGGTCGGCCAGCGCCACCTCGGGCATCGGGTCAAGACGGAACGGTACGGGCTCGGGAAGCAACGGCGATCGATCGCCCAGTTTGTCCATCAGCAGCGACCGCAGATCGTGGTAGCGGGCGTCCCCGAAGGCGACCGACTCGGCCAGGTCATCGGCGAACCGCACGAACCCGTCCGACACCCCGGCCAGCCGCCCGGTGAGCCGCACACCGAGCTGCTGCAAGACCCGGAAGTGCAGGTCGTGGCCGCCGCGGGCGCCGGTGAGCTGCACATTGGCCGCCAACCGATCCAGCGGCGTCGGCAGCACACTGCGCGGCTGGTCGAACCAGCCGACCCGCTTCAGCCATGTCACCACGTCGACCCCGTCGATGCACCGCGGGAGCCAGGGTGCCCGCCCGCAGGCCAGCACCACCCGGCGTCCGGCCCGGTGCAGTTCTTCGGCCAGCTGGACACCGGTCTGCCCGCTGCCGACCACCAGGACCGTCCCGTCTGTCAGACCGTGCGGGTTGGTGTAATTGGCCGAGTCGAGCACCTGCACGCTGTCCGGGAACTGCCCGGCCACCGCCGGCCGGTGGGGGCGCTGGTAGGCGCCGGTGCAGACGATGACTGCACTGGCGTCGATCGACCCGTCGTCGGTGGACACCCGTAGTCGGCCGTGTTCGCCGGCGAGGAGCCGGCCCACCCGCACCCCCTCGCGGATCGGTCCAGCATGCCCGGCGGCATACCGCTCGAAGTACTCGACGATCCCGTCCCGCCCGAGGTGACCGTCCGGATCCGGCCCGTCCCACGGGCTACCGGGCAGATCGAGGGTCCAGTTCGGGGTGACCAGGGTGAAGCTGTCCCAACGTCCGCGCCAGCTCGACGCCACCCGCTGAGCTTCCAACACCAGATGCTCGACGCCGCGTACCCCCAGCTCTCGGCTCACCGCGAGACCGGCCTGGCCCGCGCCGATCACGACGACCGTCATCGGCCTCCGTCCGTCCTCTTCGCTGGTGCAGCCGCCCCCCAAGGAGGCGGCGGGTAATCCCGCGGATACACAGCTCCGATCAAGGAAGTCTGCGCGACCATCTATGACCGCCGGCGAGCCGTCCGATCGGTGATTTCGTGGAGCTGGGCCAGCCCTGAACCGCCGAGCGTTTGTGCACCGGCATGGGGTTGCCCACAAGATGATCTTGCCCGCTGTCGGCCCTGTTCGGACCGGGGTTGGCTGTCCGGATGACGAAAACCCACGACACCATCTCGGTTCACGACGCAGCCGGGCTCATCGCGGTGATCCCGCCGTTGCTCGGATTCCGTCCGGAGGAAAGCCTGGTGATGCTGTGCCTACGCGGCAAACGAGCCGGTCCGGTGATCCGCTGCGATCTGCCGTTACCCGAGCACGTGGTGCCGCTCGCCAGACACCTGGCCGAGCAGGCGAACCGGCACGGCGACAAGGTTGCGCTGTATGTCTACTCGACTCACCTCTTGGCCTCGGCGATCCTGCAGACCACCCTGGATATCGTGGTGGCACAGGGACTTCCGGTGGTGGACGCCATTATTGTGAACGGCCCGGTCGCCAGCTTCCTCCCCGATCAACACGGCAATACGGCAGACCCGATCCATGTTCCACTCCCGGACGATCCGCTGGTTTCCACGCTGGAGGAAGCCAGCGTGATGGCCGGCCGGACGATTTTGCCGACCAGGGGGGCCCTGGTCGCCAGCATCGCCGCGCCAAGGGCATCGAAGCTGCGCAGGGCCAGGCGGACGATGAGGGGAGTCCGCACCCTGTTCGACCCGCCGCCCGGCACTGCCGAGGCGCTGGAGATACTCAGCGATGCACTGTACAAGATGCAGCAGCACGCGACGGTAGGGCCGCTGGAAGCCGCATCGCTCGCCTTGGTCGCACAGTCGAAACTGGTGCGGGACATGATGATCGCCAAAATCTTTGCCGACCGGAATTCGATGTGGCTGCCGATGCTGATCAGCGCCATCACCCAGGTGCCGGCCGACGAATCGGAGGACCTGTGCGTGGTGCTCGCATTGGCCGCCTACCGAGACGGCGACGGCGCGCTGGCTCAGGTCGCCGTCGACCGCTGCCTGCAGACCGAACCGGAGCACCGGCTGGCGGAGCTGCTGCTGGACATCATGGCCGCCGGACTAAAGCCGGCGTTCCTGGACGAGCTGGGCGCCGACCTCGAGCCCTAGCTGCTCAGGAAACCGTCGAGAACCTCTGCCGCAGAGAGCATCTCGACCAGCGACTCGGCCGTCGACCTCGGGTGGGCGAGACTGACGGCCAACCGGAATAGCAGCGCCCTGCGCAACATCTCCGGAAAGTCCTGACGGTCGGCCGAGCCTTCGACGAGGTCGGTCGTTGCTCCACCCCAGGAGATCGCGTCGACCACGATCACCGCCGCCGCCCAGGACGGTGGGCGCCAGTAGGGGGTGATGTCGACGACGGCCGGTGGCGCGGAGGCCGCGAACAGCACGTTGCCGAACAGATCTCCGTGCACCACCTGCGGTGTTGCGGCCGGCGAAACCGATGTGCGGCCGGCAGCCAGCTCGGCAAATAGCTTGGCCCCATGGCCACCGCCGAGTTTGCCATCGGTGTCCTCGATCTCTCCCCAGGCCAACTTGTCCGCCCATGAGTACAGGTCGTTGCGCTCGCGCAGGAATCTGGGTTCGCGGATGTCGGCCAGCGCCTGGTGCAGCCTGTCGCCGGTCTCCAAAATCTCGCTGTAGCGGTCGTCGGCACGGCCGGCCACAAATCGTTGCGCCGTCCAGCCGCCGACCACCCAGCGGCCGTCCAACGATCTGATGGGCCGGGACAGCCGCACCCCATCCACCTGCAGGTGTTCGAAGGTGCTGGCGATCCAGGCAGTTTCCGCCGTGTTGGTGGTCGGTTTGAGTACCGTGTCGTCGCAGCGCCAGGTGGTGCCTTGGCCGCCGGAAAGTAGTTCGGGCTCGGCAGCAGCCACCCCGAAGGCGGCGCGCACATGCTCGGCGGGTGGTGTCGTCACACCCGCGGACGCTACCGGCCGAACGACGGTGAGCCGGGCAGCTGGCCGCCGTGTCGCGACATCTCGGCGCGGTGGCGGCCCGGAGCTGCGGGGGCAGCAATCGCCCGGTCGACCCTCAGTAGCGGATTAGGCTCGGATCGATCTCGTCGATCCAGGCCAGGATCCCGCCCCGCAGGTGCACCGCCTCGGCAAACCCGGCGCGGTGCAGGGCTTTCAGCGCCAGCGCGGACCTGGCACCGGACTTGCAATGCAGCACCATGGGTCGACCGCCGGCCAGCCCGGTCAGCCGCTGACGGCCGGATCCGGACAGTAGATCTCCGACCGGAATGGGTATCGAACCGGCAATCTCGACGATCGACCGTTCGGCCGACTCCCGCACGTCGATCAGCAGCAGGTCGTCGCCTGCGTCAAGTCGCCGTTTCAACTCGACCGCGGAAATGCTGTGGGCCGCAACGTCATCGCTGCCCCCATCCGCATCCTGGCCGGCTGTGCAGAACTGTTCGTAGTCGATCAAGGCGGTAATCGGAGCGCCCTGTGGGTTGCGCTTCACCTGCACCGTACGAAAGCTCAGCTCCAGCCCGTCGTAGATCAACAGCCGACCGAGCAGCGGTTCGCCGATGCCGCAGATCAGCTTGATCGCCTCGGTCACCATCACCGAACCAATAGTCGCGCACAGCACCCCGAGCACACCGCCCTCGGCGCAGCTGGGCACCGCACCTGGCGGCGGCGGAACCGGATAGACGTCCCGGTAGTGCGGGCCATGGTCGGCCCAGAACACACTCGCCTGGCCCTCGAAACGGAATATCGACCCCCAGACGCACGGCTTGCCGGCCAGCACGCAGGCATCGTTCACCAAATAGCGGGTGACGAAGTTGTCGGTGCCGTCCAGCACCAGGTCGTAGCCGGCGACCACCGCCAGCGCATTGCCTGAGTCCAGTCGCTGCGGGTGTTCGATGACGGTCACCAGCGGGTTGATGGCGGCCACCGCGTCGGCAGCCGACTCGGTCTTCGGCCGGCCGACGTCCGCCGTTCGATGAATGACCTGACGCTGCAGGTTCGAGATGTCCACCGTGTCGAAGTCGACGATGCCCAGCGTTCCAACGCCGGCCGCAGCCAGATACATCAGGGCCGGAGAGCCGATACCGCCGGCACCGATCACCAACACTCTGGCGTTCTTCAGCCGGCGCTGTCCAAGTAGACCGACATCCGGAATGATCAGTTGCCGGGAGTAGCGCTGCACCTCGTCGCGGGACAGTTCGGCCGCCGGTTGGACCAGCGCTGGCAACGTCATTGGTCCAGTCTGCCCTCAACCCAGTTCCGCCGGCCCAGCGTCACCCAGTTCGGGTCGCTGTAGCGCCCCACCGCAGACCATTGCCACTCGCCGGAAACTGCGACGCCCAAAGATCGGTCAGCCAGTTGATCCCCGTGGATACGGGAAAGCGTTGTACCGGCAGACCTTGTGGTCACCCGGAACCGGACCCTGCGGGTCCAGCGCGAACAGCTCGTCGTCCGAGGTGGAGAACGACTGCTGCATCATCACCGGAGCCAACCCGCCGTTCTGGCCGCAGGGCTGGTGGCCGTAGCCGAGCGCATGCCCGACCTCGTGGTTGATTGCATACACCCGATACGAACCGAGATCGCCGTTGAACGACACCGCCCCCCGCACCCAGCGAGAGTCGTTGATCAGCACCCGGCCGATGCTCCTGTTGTAGCAGGATGATTCGAGGTTGATGCCGTAGCCGCACGAACCGCGCAGGGTGATCGGGCTGGTCAGCGATACCCGGAAGCTCGGTGTGCCGGTGTCAACCCGCTGCAGGGTCAACTGCTCGCCACCGATCCACGACCGTGGGTCGGCGAGCGCGGCATCGACATCGGAGGCGAATGCCCTATCGGCACTTGCCGATGCAATGCCGTCTTCTGCATCGACGGTATAGGTGTAGACCTTGGCGCCACTGCCGACCCGAGGCGTCGTGCCCTTCACGGTGTGCCAGGTTCCCTTGCCGACCTGCGCGTAGGGGGCGCCGGGCGGCAGCATCCCGTCCTTGATGGCCGCGGCGAAATGGCCGTTCGGATCAGGCCCTGTCGACACACTTGAGTTGGCGGACGAAATGCTGGACACCGCAGTAGTGACGACGGTTGTGGTCGGGCCCAGATTCGACACGGTGACGGTGGCGGGCACCGAACTGTTGACGGTCGTTGCACTGCTCGGCGTCGGGAGACCGGCGGCGATGCCGGAGGCGGTGGGGTGAGCGATGGTCGCGCTGTTGGGCTGGGCGATGGTCGGGCTGTTGGGCCGGGCGATGGTCGGCGGCGCCCCCGGACCAAAGGCCTGGATGATCACCACGACGGTGACGGCAACCAGCGCCGGCAGGGCATACGCCCGCCAGCCGTAGCGGTGCACGAACCAGCCGAACGCACTGCGCCGCTTGGGCTTTTTCCCAGCTTTGGGGTGAACTTGCGGTTCCGGTCGCACCGCGGTCGGTTCTGCGGTGACGGCCGCCGGCCGGACGGGTCGATGCGCGCGATCGGTGTCGCTCCGACCCGGGCGGGCCGACGATCGATCCCGGGATGGGCGGGTCGGGCCGCCTGCTGGGACGGGCGACCAGCTGGCCTTGAGCGGTTGCGGTCCCGGATGCTGGGCCTTTGCCAACTCGTCCCACAGACTCGACGCACCCACACTTCGACCGATCGAAGAGGTCGGTTCGCTGCGCCGCCGACGAGGGTCGGGTCCAGGGCGATTCACATTCTCGAGGTTGCCACAGCTTGCCCCGGCGGATCGCACGGCACGCCCTGCCCGCCATGCGCACTGTCCGTGGACCGGCCGCCGCTGTCCTGCCACAGCGCCACTATCGCCCTGGCTGTGGTGGCCGGCGCCTCCATCTGAGGAACGTGTCCGCAGCCGGGGATCACCAGCAGTCGGCTGTCGGCGAATGCCGCAGCGGTGGGCAGCGAGAGCGCCGGGTCGACGAGACGGTCCTTGGTCCCCCAGACGATCAAGGTCGGGACGGTGACGGCGGCCGCGGCCGCCCGGAATGACCAGCGCCCCGGCCGCAGGTAGCTGCGCATCAATGCACGCAACGACAGCACCGTCGAGGCGTGGCCCCATGACAGTTGGTAGCGCCAGCCGAGATCAGCTGCGGCAATGTCGATGTCGGCATCGCTGAGCACGCTGGGATCGCCATAGCAGAGTACCGCCATGCCGCGCGCTCGTGCCTGCGGCCCGATCGAGGACAGCCGCCTGGTGGCCGCAACCAGGGTGCCGGGTGCCAGCAGCATCGCCAGTCTGGGATCAGCTCCGCGATCCTTAGTCATCCGCAGATCGGGGACGGCGGGTGAGATGAGTGTCAGGGTGCGCACCCGGTCCGGATGCCGGGCCGCAAGCGCCGTTGCCGTCATTCCACCCAGCGAGTTCCCGATGACCTGCACCGGGGAATCGGGCGAGACTCGATCGATCACCTCAGCCATCAACTTCGCGTCGGACAGCAGCGAATAGCGGCCGCCCGGTGGCGGATCGCTGCGACCGAAGCCCGGCAGATCCACCGCGTATCCGCGGGTATGGCCGGCCAGCAAGGTAGCCAGCGAGTCGAAGTTGGTCGACGAGCCGGCAAGACCGTGGATGTACAGCGTGACGGACGGATCGGCGCTCTGGCCGGTGTAGGGCACCTCCCTGACGAAGATCCCCCTGTCGTCCAACAACCAGGTGACGCCGGGTGCCGGCGGAGCGGCGATCGGCGGGGTCGGCGGTAGCGGGTCATCGGCCAGCCTGGCGTTGGATGCCAGCGCGAAACGCTCCCGATCCGCTGCGGGCGGCATGGGCCATGGGTTCGTCACCCCTCCATGGTGCCAACCCGGGCGCCGGGACGCCGGACTCCGTCAATTCATCCACACACGAGAAGTTGTCCACAGCTGGGCCGTCGGTATCGCCGGTCGAACTCGCCGGTCGGACATCATGCACAGGCGACGGGCATCGGTTGCTCGAGGAGGGGGTAGAGGTGGACGTGGACACCGACGCGGTGCGCTTCGTGGGCACCGAGTTGAGCATCATCGCGCTGGGCTGGATCGGGACGGCCGGCCTGCGGACGGGCGTGCCGGACAGTCCATCAGCGTTCGGCACCTCGCCCGCGGGCGCCGAACTCGGGGCCGGCCTTGCCAGCTTCGGCCGGCGTGCTCAGGACACTCTGCGCGAGCTGGCGTCGAGGGCGGATGCCGCCGGCACCGCTCTGCTGTCGGCCGCCGTCGGATTCGAACAGGCCGAGGCCGCACTTGGGATGGGGCCACCATGACTGCGTTTCCGATGCCGCACCCCAATTTGGGCAATTGGGCGTTCGGCCATGGAATGGAATCGCCGGGCAAGGACGCGCGGCTGATCGCAGAGTTGCAGCCGGCCGTCATCCGGCAGACCGCGCAGGTGCTGGACAGCTTAAGCCCCGCAATGGCTGCCGGCGAGCGGGACCTGAACGAGCAGGCCGGACGGCTGCGGCTGGCGTGGTCGGCCGCCGAGCCGGTCAATTATCTGCTGGGACTAGCGGTGGCCAGCGGGGACGCCGGCCGGGTGCTGGACTCGGCGCGTGCTCGGCTGAACCCGGCTGTCGAGGCTCTCGACGTGGCCCAATCAGTGGCGGGGCAGGCGATCACGACGGCGAATGCCGCGGTTGACTGGCGACTGTCGTACGTGGCCGAGGGATCACCGGAAGGTGACCGTCGGACAGCCGTCTGCCAGAGGCTGTGCGCCGTGCTTCAGACCCAACGGCGCAATGTGCAGAACACGGTTAATTGCCTGGCAGGGGTATTCACTGCCGACCCGGAATTGTCTACTCGGCTAGTGCGCCCACCGGCCGACTATGCACCGGCGGCGGCTCCGGCAGCGGCGACCGCAGCCGGGATCTCGCAGAGCAACC
>JALYXB010000237.1 GCA_030947305.1 Actinomycetota bacterium
GGGCTGAACATGGCCCCGTCCGACGGCGGCGTTCTATTGTCAAGACAGGGTGAGTAGTAGATGAGTCAACAGGTGCCCACTGCTTCGTCCGGCAACCGTGGACGGACTGCGCTACTCCGCTGGGCTATCGCGGCTGTTGCACTGATCGGCGTCATCCTGATGGTGGTCGGCGCGTGCAGCAGCAAGCCGGGGCCGCCACAGCCGGCGGCCAGCGCGGCCGGCTCGTTGAACCCTTCAGCGTCCGTCTCGCCGGCCCCGACGCCCAGCGACGCCGCCACTGCCGGCTTGTCGTCCGATACCGCCTCGGCCGCGCCACCGTCGGCCGTGAACTCCGCCCCGGCGACCGCTGCGACCAGCCCGAAACCGATGTCTTCGCAGTCTGTTTCGTCCCGGGCGGCAGCGAGCTCGTCGGCCGTGAAAATCGCCACCTCTGCCAGCGCACTGCCGCCCAGCGCGGCAAGCAAGTCGCTGGCTAAGTCCGTTCCTTCGGCACCACCCACCGACGTGGTGCAGCAATCCTTCAACGCGCTCGCGGTCCACGGGCCAGTGCTGTCAGCGTCCGAGCCGGTGTCGATCAGTATCCCGGCGATCAACATCAACTCCTCGCCGTTGCTCAGTCTCGGGCAGTTGCCCGACGGCACCATCGCTGTCCCACCGGTGGACGACCCGCACGGAAAAGCAGGCTGGTACAACAAGTCTCCGACGCCCGGCACGCTTGGTCCGTCGGTGATCCTCGGACACGTGGATTCGGCGAAGTACGGTCCGTCGATCTTCTATTCCATCGGCTCGTTGAAGCCGGGCGACCAGGTGTCGATCGCCCGCAAGGATGGGACCGTCGCCGTGTTCAGGATCGATGGTGTGCGTTCGTACAGCAAGGTCGCATTTCCGACCCAGGAGGTCTACGGCAACCTGCCCTACGCGGGGCTGCGGCTGATCACCTGCGGCGGGACTTTTGATCCCTCGTCCGGGCACTACCAGTCCAACATCATCGCTTTCGCCGCCCTGGTGTCATCGCACAGGGCCTGAGACTGCAGTCGGCTGCTCTCGGCCCATCGGCTAGGCCCATCCGAGTTCGTCGAGCCGATCGTCGTCGATACCGAAATGATGCGCGATCTCGTGGATCACGGTTGTCCTCACCTGGTCACGAGCAGCGTCGATGTCGTCAGCCCTGGCCAGGATCGGCTCGCGATAAATGGTGATGGTGTCCGGCAGCAGCCCGGCATAGTTACTGGTCCGTTCGGTGAGGGCCACCCCGTGGTAAAGCCCGTAGAGACTTCGGGTCGGATGATGATCTTCGACCAGAATCACCACGTTGCTCATCGCCTTGGTGAATTGTGCCGGCACCAAATCGAGCGCCTCGGACACCAGATCGTCGAAATCACCGTCGGACATCGCAAGGGCCATGGTTTCCATACTGCGTGCTCCCGCCGAGTGTCGAGGATGTGAGAGGAATCCGCGCCAAGTTATCTTGAGGACCTGGACGTAGATCGTCCGCAAACCGTCGTACCGTTCGGCGACCACCACGAAATCCAGTCGGTGATTCAGAGAGGGCTTTGACATGGGGCGACTAACAGCGACCGAATTCCAGCAAGCCGGCGGCGTCGAGGACTGGCGGGTCCTCAGCGGCGGCGCAAGTGCATGGTTCGACGCGTCGTCACACACGGCGGGGTCGGCGTTGGTCGGCCGAATCGTCGAGTTGACCGACGGCGCAAGCCTGCCAGCGATGGATCTGCGCGCCGGCGGGGTGCGCGTGCAGCTCGGGGCTGCCGGCCCTGCTGACCTGTCGCACACCGATGCCACGCTTGCCCGCGCGGTATCGGCGGCAGCTGCGGACCTGGGCCTGACGGCCGATCCGGCTGCGCTGCAGACCGTGTCGTTCGGGTTCGATGCCGCTGATACCTCGTCGGTGATGTCTTTCTGGAAAACGGCGCTGGACTACCAACCGGGCGGTGCCGACGTCCTCACCGATCCGTTGCGACGTGGACCGGAGATCTTCTTCCGAGGTCTGGACGACCCACGGCCGCTGCGCAATCGAATCCACCTCGATGTGGTGCGAGTGCCCGAGGTGGTGCAGTCGGTACTTGCGGTAGTTGGCAGTCAGCCTTACGGCGCCTACGGGCTGACGCTCGTCGACGCCGAGGGGAACGAGGTCGACGTGGTGCCGGGCGAGGATCTCGCCGAGGGACCGGCGACCGCCGACTGGAGAGTCGTGTTCAGCGCCATGGCGTTCTATCCCACCGTGTCTGCGGCGCAGGCGGCCCGGCTCGCCGCGATCGTTGCCGCCCTGGCGGACGAGGTCGGCACGCCGTTGCTGGTCGATGTGCGGCCGGACGGTGTCACGATCGACAGTGGTAAGGACCAGTCGGACGACGAGCTGAACCCGTCCCAGACCCCGTTCACCCAGCTGGCAACCCGGATCCAGGCGGCAGCCCACGAGCTGGGGCTGGCTGCGGATACAACCCGCCTGCGATTCATCCAAGTGGGCATCGACGCCGTCGATGTCGCTGCGGTGCAGGCCTTCTGGGCGACCGGGCTCGGCTATCAGCACGACCAACGGACCCATGTGACTGACATCTACGACCCGCGTCGACTCAACCCGGAGATCATTTTCCAGGACCTGGACGCAGCGGAGCAGGACCGTCGTCGGCAGCGCAACCGCATCCATCTCAACCTGCAGGTGCCGGACGACCACGGTAAGGCGCGCATCGCCGCGGCTGTCGCAGCCGGCGGCCGCGTCCTTACCGACGTTCCCGGTCGTTGCACCCTCGCCGACCCGGAAGGAAACGAGCTGAACATCGTCACCAACGCCTAGCCAGGGAACCGACCAGCCCCGGCGGTGACCGTCCCGATAGGCTGATCCGGTGATCGACCTGCGTGAATTGCGCGAGAATCCAGACGCCGTCCGCGCGTCCCAACGCGCCAGGGGAGCGGACGAATCCGTCGTCGATCGGCTGCTGGCGGCCGACGCCGAGCGGCGGGCTGCGGTGGCCAGGGCCGACGACCTGCGCGCTGCCCAGAAGGCCTTCGGCAGGAGTGTCGGCAAGGCGTCAAAGGACGAGCGGCCCGCGTTGTTGGCCAGCAGTAAGGAAATGGCGGCCGGAGTGAAGGCAGCGGAGCTAGCCGAGTCGGCCGCCAACGACGCACTGACCGCAGCCCACAAGGCGATTCCTAACCTGATCCTGGACGGCGTTCCGCCCGGAGGGGACGACGACTTCGTGGTGCTCAAACATGTCGGTGAGCCGCGTGCCTTCGACTTCGAACCGCTCGATCACCTGGCGATCGGCGAGAAGCTCAATGCCATCGACATGGAGCGCGGCGCGAAGGTGTCGGGCGCCAGATTCACATTCATGCGCGGCATCGGCGCCCAGCTGCAGTGGGCGATGTTTCTCATGGCGATCAGCAAGGCGCTGGCACAGGGTCTGACGCCGATGATCCCGCCGGTGCTGGTCAAGCCGGAAGCCATGGAGGGCACCGGTTTTCTCGGTGAGCATGCGGCCGAGGTGTATCACCTGGGCGAGGATGACCTGTATCTGGTCGGCACTTCGGAGGTGCCGCTGGCCGCCTACCACTCCGAGGAAATTATCGACCTGTCAGCCGGCCCGATCCGTTATGTCGGACAGTCGTCCTGTTTCCGCCGGGAGGCCGGCAGCTACGGCAGGGACACCAGGGGAATCATCAGGGTGCACCAGTTCGACAAGGTCGAGATGTTCACCTGCTGCCGTCCGCAGGACGCGGAGGCAGAGCACGCGAGGCTGCTGGCCATCGAGGAAGAGATGCTCGGTGAGATGGAAATCCCTTACCGGGTCATCGATACGGCCGCCGGCGACCTCGGCACCTCGGCGGCCCGCAAGTACGACTGTGAGGCTTGGGTGCCCACACAGCAGGCCTACCGCGAGCTCACCTCGACCTCGAATTGCACCACTTTCCAGGCCCGCCGGTTGGGCATTCGTTACCGCGACGCTGACGGCAAGCCACAGATCGCCGCGACGCTCAACGGCACCCTGATGACCCAGCGATGGATCGTCTCGCTCCTGGAGAACCATCAGCAGCCGGGCGGCAGTGTTGTGGTGCCGCAGGCGTTGCGGCCGTTCCTGGGAAAGGACGTCCTGGAACCGGCGTGAGTGCTGCTGCTCCGCCGGCCCGCCCCAGTTGGACTGACGGCGCCGGCATCGGCGGTAGCCCGGTCGCTCCGATGCCAGCCATCCCGGCCGATCCTGGAAGACTGGGCTGGTGAGCACTGCACCGAGAATGGTCGTCACCGACCTGGACGGAACCCTGCTGAACAGCACCGGCACCGTCTCCGAACGCAACGCGGCTGCCCTTCATCGGGCACAGGATGCCGGTGCGGAGGTGGTGATCGCCACCGGCCGCCCCGCCTACTGGCTGAGCCCGATCATCGACATCGGCTTTCGGGGTACGGCGATCTGCATGAACGGCGCGGTGACCTTCGACATCAACGCCAAGGAGCTGCTGGACATCTGTCCGCTCAGTGTCGAGGTGATGCACGAGTTCGTCGGGCGGCTCGAGCGCCGACTGCCCGGCATCGCGTTGGCCGTCGAGCGGGAGGGCGGCGACACTATCAACGCCTGGTCGGAAACTGCCTACGATCACCCGTGGACGGACGGACTGTTCGGAAATCTGTCCCGCAGCGAGCTGTTGGCCGAGCCGGCCGTCAAGTTGCTTGTCCGGTACGGGGACGACTCGTCTGTGCTGGCCGCTGCCGCCGTGGCCGATGGCCTGGACCTGGTGTCCGTCACCTACTCGAGTAACGCCGGGCTGATCGAGGTGGCCGCCGCCGCGGTCAACAAGGGCGGCGCCATCAAGCGGCTTGCCGAGAAGTTGGCGATCGACGCGGCCGACGTGGTGGCCTTCGGCGACATGCCCAACGATGCCGAGATGCTGCGCTGGGCCGGCCGCTCATTTTCCATGCAGAACGCGCATCCGCTGGCAGCTGCGGCGGCGACCGATGCCGCGCCGGACAACGACTCCGACGGCGTCGCGCAGATCCTCGAGCGCTGGTTCTAGTCGGGACTGCGCTGACCTTGACCAGTTCGGGGTGGGCGTGGATTAGTGACCAGGAGCGCCGGAAGGCATGCTGGACCGACCCACCCTCAAAGGAGAGTTGACACCATGGCGCGCTACGGCGTGATGTTCGGACCCGATTTCACCTTCTTCGGGGTGCCGCAATGCGACCTGTCCGAACCGACGACCTTTGCGGCGTCACGGGCGGTGATCATCGGGGCGCCGTGGGACTCGGCGACCAGCTACCGGTCCGGCGCCAGATTCGGTCCGTCGGCCATTCGCGGCAGCGACTACTCGCACCACAGCGGCTCCCGGCCGCACCTGGCGCTCAGGGTGGATCCGCTCAAGGATCTCGGAGTGACCGATGCGGGTGACGTGCGGATGCCACCCGCCGAGCGTCCGACGGCGATGGCAGCGCTGGAATCGGCAGTGCGTTCGGTCGTCAGCAATGACAAGATCCCAGTCGTGCTGGGCGGCGACCACAGCGTTGCGGTGGCCGACATGACCGCGCTGGCCGACCACTTCGGCCAGGGCAGGATCGCGCTGATTCACTTCGACGCGCACGCCGACACCGGCGACACCGAGTTCGGGTCGCAACACGGCCACGGTTCGCCGATGCGCCGGTTGGTGGAATCCGGTGCGGTGCGCGGCGATCGGCTGTTTCAAATCGGACTGCGCGGCTACTGGCCGGGGTCCGACGACCTGGCCTGGATGGCCGCGAACGGTCTGCATTCCTACGAGATGGCGGAGATCGGCGCACGCGGCCTCGAAGCAGTACTCACCGAAGTTCTGACCACTGCCGCCGACGACACCGACGGCGTGTTCCTGTCGGTCGACATCGACGTGGTCGATCCCGGCACGGCCCCCGGCACTGGGACGCCGGAACCCGGTGGGCTAACGGCTCGCGAGCTGCTGGATGCGGTCCGCCGGATCGGACGGGAATCCACCCTTGTCGGGGTGGAAATCGTCGAGCTGGCGCCGGCCTACGACCATGCGGACATCACCGTGATGCTCGCCAACAGGGTGGTACTCGAGACGCTGTCCGGCGTCGCTCGCAAGGCGGCCGATGAGGCCGCCGGCCAGCGCTGGAACGAGTCGACCGGAGTCCTCACCGGCCGGGAAGCTGCTGCGCTACCTCGCGATTAGGCGCTTTCGGGTGGTCGAGGCGGGGGGGCCGACGGCGCGGTGACGGTGTCCAATGGGTGTCAGAGGTATTGGCCGGTGCCGGTGCCTCCACCGCTGTCGGCCGCGCTGCTGTGGCCGGGTGGCAGCTGGCCACGGCGCATCTGCTCGAGCTGGGCACGGGCCGCCATCTGCTGGGCGAACAGCGCCGTCTGCAAGCCGTGGAATACCCCCTCCAGCCAGCCGACCAATTGCGCCTGGGCTATCCGTAGTTCGGCGTCCGACGGGATCGAGTCCTCGGTGAACGGCAGCGACAACCGCTCCAGCTCATCACGCAGATCGGCGGTGAGGCCGTCCTCCAGCTCCTTGATGGACCTGGCGTGGATCTCCTTCAGCCGCACCCGGCTTGCCTCGTCCAAGGGAGCCGCCCGGACTTCCTCCAGCAGCTGCTTGATCATCGTGCCGATGCGCATCACCTTGGCGGGCTCGCCGATCATGTCGGCGGCGCCGGCCGAATCGGCTGCGGCATCATCATTGTCGGTGATGGGTGCAAGATGCATGGGTTCTCCGACTGGTTGGCCGTCGGGTCCGATGACCACCACCCGTCGCTGGTCCCCCATCGAGTTTTCGGAATTCGTCATTGCCACTCCTTATAGTTCGGTACCTGAAGAATGATCTTGCCGAGGTGCCCGCCGGCCGCCAGTCGGCGATGGGCGTCGGCCGCCTGGGGCATCGGCAGCACGACCTCGATCACCGGGTGCACCTTCCCGGTAGCGATCAGCGGCCAGAGGTGCTCGGAAACCTGTTTCACCACTTCGGCTTTGGACCCGCGACCGGTAATCGGCCGGGACCGCAGGGCTGTCGCCGTCACCGATCCACGCTTACGGAGCAGCGCACCGAGGTCCAGTTCGGCGACGGCGCCACCCTGGGTGCCGATCACCACCAGTCGGCCGCCGTCGGTCAACGCGGAAACGTTGCGCTGCAGGTACTTTCCGCCCACCACGTCAAGGATCACATCGGCTCCACCGGTGGCCGCCTTGAGTACTACCTCGAAGTCGTCGACCGTGTAGTTGATGGTGAGGGCGGCTCCCAGTTCTGCGCAGTGGGCGAGCGTCTCCTCGCGGGAGGCAGTCACCGCGACGGTGGCGCCGAGCGCCACCGCCAGTTGGATCGCCATCGTGCCGATGCCAGACCCGCCCCCGTGTACCAGCAGCGTTTCACCAGCGGCGAGTCGAGCCGTCATCACCAGGTTGGACCACACCGTGCAGGCGACCTCCGGCAGTGCTGCCGCCGACACCAGGTCCACGCCGGCCGGGATCGGCAGCAGCTGTTCGACAGGGCAAGTCGCCAGCTCGGCATAGCCGCCGCCGGCCAGCAGTGCACAACACTCGTCGCCGACGGACCAGCCGGTCACCCCGTCACCGAGCGCGGCGATCGTGCCGGAACACTCCATCCCGAGGATCTCGGATGCTCCAGGCGGCGGCGGGTACTTGCCGGCCACCTGCAACAGATCTGCCCTGTTCAGCGCGCTGGCGGCCACCCTGATCAGCACCTCGCCGGGTCCGGCAACCGGATCAGGAACCTCCGACCAACGAAGCTGTTCAGGCCCACCCGGAGCCTCGATCGTTACCGCCCACATGATCGCCACCCTAGCGGGGAACTCGATTGCCCGATCCGGTGCTGGCGGGCACCCTGGTTCGGATGACGGACTTGACTGGGTACTGGCCACCGGACGGCATCGTGCTGCAGACCCGACGCCTGCGGCTCACGGTGATCAGGGAATCAGACTTTCCGGAAGCCATCGACGCGATCCTGGCAGGTATTCACGATCCGGCGACGATGCCCTTCGGCTTCCCGTGGACTGACGCCGCGCCGGCCGAACTAGTGCCGAATGCGTTGCGGCACTGGTAGTCCACCAGGGGCGCGGTCTCACCGGACGACTGGAAGCTAGTGTTCGCGATCCGCTGTGACGGCCGCTTCATCGGGATCCAGGAGGTGCGGGCCAGGAATTTCGCCGTCACCCGCACGGTGAGCTCGGGCTCCTGGCTCAGCCGCAGCGCCCAGGGCGCCGGGTTCGGCGCGGAGATGCGGGCGGCGATACTGTTATTGGCGTTCGACCACCTCGGCGCCCAATGGGCCACCACAAGCGCGTTCGTCGACAATCCGGCGTCGAACGCGGTTTCTCGCAAACTCGGCTACCAGGAGAACGGTCTGTCGGTGCAGCAACGCCGGCCCCGGCGAACAGGCCACCCATCAGCACTACCGGGTTACCCCCCAGCAATTGAATAGGCCGGACTGGACCCTTCAGGTCGCTGGGTTGCCGGTGTGCTTGCCGATGCTGGGAGCCACCGGGCAGCCCGAGTAGCGTCTGGCCGGTGACTTCTCGGGACCCGGTAGCGGACCGGATTCCGGCAGCAGCATTGTTCGTCGTGTCCGGCTTCAGCCAGTACTA
>JALYXB010000268.1 GCA_030947305.1 Actinomycetota bacterium
CCCGAGTCCCGCGGATGCCGAGCTGACAGCTCACCCCCAGGATGGGATCCAGGTCTCCGCGTGCAGCCTGGCAGCCGTCATCGGATCGCCGTTGAGCATCGGCCAGAGCCAGACGAAGTTGGCCACCACCAGCCCGACGTAGAGCGCCACCACGCCGATCGCCAGCATCCGCCGTTCCACCCCGAACCGTCTGCTGCCCAACACCTCTCCGAGCACCAGCACGATGCCGAGGGTGAGGAACGGGGCCAGCGGGGTGACGTAGAAGAAGTACATCTGCCGGTTGAGGTTGGCAAACCAGGGCAGGTAGCCGGCGCCGTATCCGACCAGCACAGCCATGTACCGCCAGTCCATCCGGCCGATGGACCGCCAGAGTGCCCAGGCACAGATGAACAGGGCGATCCACCACATGGCCGGGGTGCCCATGATGAAGATCCGGCGTACGCAGTTCTCCAGCCCGTTGCCGCAACCGGGCGCCGGCGCATCCGCTGGCGCGTAGTACAGCACCGGTCTTGTACCGATCGGCCAGGTCCAGGGTTTGGATTCCCAAGGATGGCGTTCGGTCGGGGTGGCCGGTGTCAACAGGTTGGAGTGGAAGTCCAGCATCTTCCAGGTCCACTGCCAGAAGGTGTTGTGCCACAGCTTGGCCAGCTTCTGCAAGCCGGCTGAATCCCAGCCGAGCGCATCGGCGGTGTAGATGTGCCTGGCCCACGCCGATTCGCTGGCGAACCAGGCCCACCAGGATGCGACATACGTACCCAGTCCCACCACCACGTATGACCACAGCGATGGCAGCAGATCCCGGCGGACGACGGCAAGTACCGGCCGGCGCACCCCGGCCTCGCGCCTGGCCAGCATGTCCCAGACCACGGACAGCACCCCGAAGAACGCGATCCAGTAGACGCCGGACCATTTGATCGCGGTCGTCAGACCCAGCAGCAGCCCGGTGGCGAACCGGTACCAGCGGAAGCCCAGTTTGATGCCGACGGCGCTCATCGCACCCGGCGCACCGCCGACCCCCGCTGCCGCATCGGCCAGCCGTTTGCGGACCTGGTCGCGGTCGGCGATCAGGGCGGTGAAGGCCGCCAGCACGAACAGCTCCTGGAAGATGTCCAGCAGCCCGACCCTGGCCATCACCTGGCTCACACCGTCGCAGATCAACAGCACCCCGGCGATGCCGCCGAGCAGAGTCGAACCCGTCAGCCGGCGGGCCACCCGCACCACCAGCAGGATGCACAGGGTGCCGGCCACCGCCGAGGCGAACCGCCAGCCGAAACTGTTGTACCCGAACAACCATTCGCCGATGGCGATCAGTTGTTTTCCCAGCGGCGGGTGCACCACCAACCCGAAGCCGGCGTTCTCCTCGATGCCGCCCAGCCGCAGCATTTCGTCGGCGTTGAGTGCGTAGTACTTCTCGTCGAAGATCGGGGTGCCCCCGTCGGTGGCCATCCCCAGATTCCAGAATCGGAGCACCCCGCCGATCACCGTCACGGCCAACGTCACGATCCAGCCGCGCAGCGCGTCGGTCGCCGGCGCCGGGCTGCGGAATCTCCGCGGGGTGATCGGCCGCTCGATGGGCGGCAGCTCGCCGACCTTCACCACATCGGTGCCATCGGACCGCTCGTCGGCGTCCGGATCGTCGGCGGTCGATCGCCACTGTGCATCGTCATCGGGCCGGTCAAGCAGGTCAACGGCCGGGCCCTGCGCCAGGGGAACTGTGCTGGCACCGGATTCCGGGGCGCGCTCGTCCGCCGCAGCGGCAAGGCCGGGACCGGAAGGACGCATGACGACGATCGTAGGGGTGAACGCTGAGAGTGCCGGCCGGTCCGTGCAGCCGACCGCACTGCGGACGACATGAGGCATGCCGGCCGGGCGCGACTTCTCGATCGTAGGGTGAGCGACGTGTCCAGCGAGCAGAACTCGGGTCGGTTGATTCTGGCCGGTACACCCTTGGGGCGTATCAGCGATGCCTCGGCCGGCCTGCTGGACGCGCTGCGGACCGCCGACGTGATCGCCGCCGAGGACACCCGAAGGCTGCACCGGCTGGCCGCCGATCTCGGGGTGACGCTGTCCGCGCGCATCGTGTCGTATTACGAGTCCGTGGAGACCTCCCGGATTCCGCGTCTACTGGAGCAGATCGCCGATGGTGCAACCGTGGTGCTGGTGACCGACGCCGGGATGCCCAGCGTGTCCGACCCCGGGTATCGGCTGGTGGCGGCGGCCGCCGCCGCCGGGCTGCCAGTGACCTCGGTTCCGGGGCCGAGCGCCGTCCTCACGGCCCTGGCGCTGTCCGGGCTACCCAGCGATCGGTTCACCTTCGAAGGCTTCCCACCGCGCAAGCCGGGGGAGCGGCGCCGGTTCCTGGCCGGGCTGGCCGACGAGCGTCGGACGATGGTGTTCTTCGAGTCGGTGCACCGGCTGACCGAATGTGTGGCAGCCATGGTCGAGGCCTTCGGCGCCGACCGGCCGGCCGCGCTGTGCCGCGAGCTCACCAAGACCCATGAACAGGTGCGGCGCGGATCGCTGGGCGAATTGGCCGCCGGTGCTCACGACGTCCGCGGTGAGGTGACGCTGGTGATCTCCGGTTCCACCGCCGACGCGGTTGCACCGCAGGGCGAAGCGCTGGCCGGCGAGGTGGCGGAACTGGTGGCCGGCGGGCTGTCCCGTCGCGACGCCGTCGATTCGATCTCGGCGAAATACGACTTGGCGCGGCGCATCGTCTATGCCGCGGCCACCCGATCAGCGCAGGTGCCGCGTGGTTAATGAGTCGGCAGCCGCAGTGGCTTTGGTGACCGGCGCCGGCCGCGGACTCGGCGCGCAGATCGCTCGAACGCTGGCCACCGCGGGGATGGCGGTCGGCGTCAACGACCTCGCCGGCTCCGCAGGGGCGCCCGCGGTGGTCGAGCAGATTCGGGCGGCCGGTGGAGTCGCCGAGCTCGCCGCCGGCGATGTGACGGACGAGGCCGGGGTCCGCCAGGTGGTGGCCAGGGTCGAAGAACGACTCGGCCAGGTCGAGGTGTTGGTGGTCAACGCCACCGGTCCCCAGCCGACGGCGACCGTGGAGCAGCTCAGCTGGGAGCTGCACCTTTCTCAGTTGCTGTTCTTCGTCAAGAGTCCGACGTTGTTGGTGCAGGCGGTGCTGCCCGGGATGAAGGCGCGCGGCCGTGGCCGGATCATCAATATCGGCTCCGATCTGTTCGAGCGGGCGGTGCCAGCAATGTCCGCCTACTCGGCGGCGAAGGGTGCGATGCTCGGACTGACCCGCACCTGGGCCCGTGAACTCGGCCGGTACGGCATCACGGTCAATTTGGTGGCGCCCGGCTGGATCCCGGTGGAGCGGCACCATGGGGCGCCGGACCAGGAGCTGGCCGACTATCGAGGCGACATCCCACTGGGCCGATTCGGGACGCCGATCGAGGTGGCGGCGGTGGTGGCGTTCCTGGCATCGGAGGCTGCTGCGTTCGTCACCGGCGAGCGCATTGCCGTCAACGGCGGTCACACAATCGGCTGAGCCGTCGACCCACTCGCCCCGTCGCCGCCGCAACTATCCTGCAAGGGTGAATGTCCTGAGCTACTGGTGGCTGTTGTTCCCGGTCGGCGGCCTCGTCGGTGGCTGGGCCAAGGCGGTCGCGACCTACAACGAGAAACGGCGGCGGGACAAGATCGAAGTGCTCAGGCTGAAGAACGCCGGCCGGACCGCGGCAGTCGAGTCGAAACGGGCGACGGAGAGTCAGATCGACAGGGCGTTGGCCGCTCATGACCAGGTCAACCAGCGCTGGTTCGACTACGAGCTCGACCTCGGCAAGCTGATCGACTACCCGATGATGACCGATATGCGAGAGCCGCTGACGGTCGACTTCCATCGGGCCAAGCTGGTGGCAGACAACCTGCGCCCCGAGGATCGTGCGGAGCTTCGGGACCCGGCCGCGCTCGCCGAGTATCGCAACGCTGTGCAGGCGTGTGTGGTGGCTTTCGACATTGCCGAGCGGGAGGCGATCAGGCGTAAGCGGACCGCCTTCAGCGCGACCGAACGGGATGCGCTCGGCCGGGCCCGCAAGCTGGTCAACATCTCGGTCGACGAGGCGGCGACGCCGGCCGAGCGGCAGGAGGCCTACCGACGGGCCCGCAAGGAACTGGACGGCCTCATCGTGCTACCGCAGGCCGCCACCGCCAGGCTCGAGAGTCGGATCGCCGGCGCGCTCGAGTCCGGCCATTGATCGCTACTCTCGCCTACCTGCAGTTTCTACCGGGGAGCGATGTCATGTCGGCACTCAAGGAGACGATCAGGGCGGATCTCACCGCCGCGATGAAGGCCCGCGACAGCATGGTGACCGGCACCTTGCGGATGGCGTTGGCGGCGATCACCAATGAGGAGGTCGCCGGCAGCCAGGCAAAGCAGCTGTCGGACGCCGACGTGCTGCGGGTGCTGGCCAGGGAAGTCAAGAAGCGCAACGAATCTGCCGAGGTGTACGCCGGGGCCGGCCGCCCCGAGCTGGCCGACAACGAACGCGCCGAGGTCGAGGTGCTCTCGGCGTACCTGCCCAGACAACTGACCGATGACGAGCTGACGGCCGTCGTGCAGCAGGCACTCGCCGAGGTGCAGGGCGATTCCGCCGAGGCACCGACGATGCGGCAGATGGGCCAAGTGATCAAGGCCGCCAACGCCATGGCCGCGGGTAGGGCGGACGGGGCGCGGGTTGCCTCGGCTGTGAAAACCGCGCTCGGTTGACTGTCGGTGGCGCTCGCTACATTTTCGCCATGACTGCACAGAACGGCGCCGCAACGCCTGCCAAGGCCGCGGCCCTCAACGCCCTGCACACAGCGCCGATCCTGGTGCTGCCGAACGCCTGGGACGCCGCCAGCGCCAGGATCGCGCAGGCCGCAGGTGCCCGGGCGGTAGCCACCTCCAGCGCCGCTGTCGCCTGGAGCCTCGGCTACCAGGACGGCAACCGGCTGCCGCGGGCGCTGATGCTGTCCCATCTGGCCAGGATCACCAGCGCCGTCGACGTGCCGGTGAGCGCGGACATCGAATCCGGCTTCGGCGACGACGACGAGGAGGTGGCCGAGACCGTCGCCGGCGTGCTCGCCGCCGGTGCCGTCGGGATCAACATCGAAGACTACGACAGCAGCGGGTTCCGGGAAGTCGACGTGCAGTCTCGTCGCCTCACGACGATCAGGCAGCTGGCCGACGAGGCGGGGGTTGCGCTCTACATCAACGCCAGGACGGACACCTATCTGGCCGGCAAGGGCGACTTCAACGAGACCGTCGACCGGGCCCATGCGTACCTGGCGGCAGGTGCCAGCGGCGTCTTCGTTCCCGGCGTCGGCGACCTGGATCTGATCGCCAGGCTGGTGGCAGCCATCGATGCGCCGTTGAACATCCTGGTCGGGGTGGGCTCGCCGACCATCGGCGAACTTTCCGATGCCGGCGTGCGCAGGGCGTCGGCAGGATCCTCGGTGGCCCAGGCGGTGTACTCCCACGCGATGCGGGCCGCGAAGGAGTTGCTCGGGGCCGGCACCTACACCGAACTGGCCGACCCGATCACCCACCCGGAGATGAACAAGCTGATGGCCGGCTGACCGGGCGTCGACGGCCGGCGGTCGATGGGGCACTCTTGAACGGACCCCGTACCGACGGCGAGAGGGCACCGCAATGGCCGACCAGAACACCGGAACCACCTCCTCAGGTGCGAGCGCCGATATCGGGGTCACCGGGCTGGCCGTGATGGGCGCCAATCTGGCCCGCAACCTGGCCAGGAACGGCTACGTCACGGCGGTGCACAACCGCACCTACGCCAAGACCAAGGCCCTGACCGACGAGCACGGCGACGACGGCGACTTTCGGCCTGCCGAAACGGCGGAGGACTTCGTTGCATTACTGTCCACCCCCCGCAAGATCATCATCATGGTGAAGGCCGGCCAGCCCACCGATGCGGTGATCGACGAGCTGGCGCCGATGCTGGCCGACGGCGACATCCTTATCGACGGCGGCAATGCCAAGTTCAGCGACACCATTCGCCGGGAAGAAGCGTTGCGGGACAAGGGTATCCACTTCGTCGGCTGCGGTATATCCGGCGGCGAGGAGGGTGCGCTGAACGGGCCGTCGATCATGCCGGGCGGGTCGGCCGAGTCGTACGCATCGCTCGGCCCGATCCTGGAGAGGATCTCCGCTCACGTCGACGGCGACCCGTGTTGTACCCATATCGGGACCGGCGGCGCGGGGCACTTCGTCAAGATGGTGCACAACGGCATCGAGTACGCGGACATGCAGCTGATCGCCGAGGCCTACGACCTGCTACGCCGCGGGCTCGGCCTCGAGCCGAACAGGATCGCCGAGATCTTCCGGGACTGGAATACCGGCGAACTCGATTCCTTCCTTATCCAGATCACCGCCGAGGTGCTGTCCCAGACCGACGCCAGCACCGGGAAACCTCTGGTGGACGTCATTGTGGACGCGGCCGCGATGAAGGGCACCGGCACCTGGACGGTGCAGACGGCACTGGACCTGGGCATCGGGGTGTCCGGCATCGCCGAGGCGGTGTTTGCCAGGGGGCTGTCGTCCGCCGCCGAGCAACGGGAGGCGGCCGCCGGCGAGCTGCCGGGTCCCGACGGCACCATCGACACCGATGACCCCGGCGATTTCGTCGAGGACGTGCGGCAGGCACTGTATGCCTCGAAGATCATCGCCTATGCCCAGGGTCTCGACCTGATCGTCGCGGGCGCTCAGCAGTACGACTGGGACATCGATCTGGGTGCGGTGGCCAGGATCTGGCGGGGCGGCTGCATTATTCGGGCCGCATTTCTGAACCGGATCACCGACGCCTACGCCGCTGCCGACTCCAGGCCGGCGACGCTGCTGCTGGCGCCGTACTTCACCGAGGTGTTGGGCAAGTCCCAGGAGTCGTGGAGATTCGCGGTGGCGCAGGCCGGGTTTGCCGGAATCCCGGTGCCCGGCTTCTCCTCGGCTCTGGCCTACTACGACGCATTGCGGTCGCGCCGCCTGCCGGCTGCGCTGATCCAGGGACAACGCGACTTCTTCGGCGCCCACACCTATCGCCGGGTGGATGCCGAAGGTTCCTTCCACACCCTGTGGTCAGGCGATCGGTCCGAGGTCAACGCCTGACCAGCGAAACGCCGGACCCGTCGTGGTGACGAGTCCGGCGTTTCTTCGGCGCCTTTACGGAAAGGAAGCCTTTACGGGTAGGAAGCCCTTACGGGTAGAAGGCATCCGGGCCCGGCCATCGTCAGCCGACGGCGACTTCCTCGGCCGATTCTGCAACAGGATCCGGCTGCGGAGCCGGCTGTCGCACCAGTGCCACGATCAAGATGAGAGTCGCTGCCAGGAAGCCGGCCGCCCAGCCGAAGGCTCTGTCCGCGCCGACGATGAAGGCATGGTGGGCACCGGCAATCGCCGTGGCCGTCAGCCCGGTTCCGCCTTCCGGTGCTGCCGCGACCGCCGGGCCGGCGGCATTGGCGAAGACGGTGATCAACACCGCCAGGCCGAGCGAGCCGCCCACCTGCTGGCTGACGTTGACCAGCCCGGAACCGGCGCCAGCGTCCTTGGGGGCAACTCCGGCCAGCGACAGCGACGTCAGCGGGACGAACGCCAGCCCGTTGCCCATCCCGAACACCATCAGCGGGCCGAGTAGCTGGAAGTAGCTGCTGGTCGCCGACAGCGTCGTCAGCCAGGCGAGTCCGGTGGTCGACATCAGCAGACCGGCGACCAACACCGGCTTGTTGCCGAACCGCTGGGTCAGTACCCGCGCGCTGGCCTGGGAGGCCACGAACAGCGTCACCGTCAGCGGGAGGAAGGCCAGCCCGGTCAGCAACGGCGAGTAGCGCAGGATCTCCCGCAGGAACTGACTGAGGAAGAAGAACATTCCGAACATGCCGGCCACCAGCAGCAGCCGGGCCAGGTAGGACGCGACCCGGTTCCGGTCGGCGAACAGCCGCAACGGTGTGATCGGTGCCGTCGCCCTCGTCTCGGTGACGACGAACCCGGCCAACAGCGCGACAGCGACGACGAACCCCACCACCGTCAGCGGATCGCCCCAACCATCACTGGCCGCACGCACCAGCGAGTAGACCAGCGAGGCCATACCGAGGGTGGAGGTGAGTGCTCCGGTCAGGTCGAACCTGCCAGGGTGACGCTCGGTCTCCGGTAGCACCCGGCGGGCTACTACCAACAGGGCGATGCCGATCGGCACGTTGATGAAGAACACCCAACGCCAGGAAGCCCACTGAGTCAGCATGCCGCCGATGATCAGCCCGATGGCGCTCCCGCCGATGGACACAGCGGTGTACCAGCCGAGTGCCTTCGTGCGTTCCCTGGCTTCCGGGAACAGCGTCATCAACAGGGCCAGGGCCGACGGTGCGGCCAACGCGCCGCCGACGCCCTGCAGTGCCCTTGCCAGCAGCAGTTCAGTGGCGTTTCCGGCCAGGCCGCCGGCCAGCGAGGCGACGGTGAACAGTGCGATTCCGGCCAGGAAGACTCGCCGCCGGCCGAGGATGTCGCCGGCTCGTGCGCCGAGCAGCAGCAGGCCGCCGAAGGCCAGCGTGTAGGCATTGATGACCCAGGACAGCGCGGTGGGGGAGAAGTGCAGTGAGGTCGCGATGTCCGACAGCGCGATGTTCACGATGGTCGCATCGAGGACCACCATCAGCTGGCAGATCAACACGACGCCGAGGACCAGTCCTGGCCGAACGGCGGATGAGGCAGTAGTCACGGATGGAACAGAGACGGGTGACGCGGCGGAGGACGTCGCGGTTGCTGCACGTGTCACTTGCGAGCTCCTTGCGGAGTAGTATCGGTTAAACGGATGGGCCCTCCGATTACTATACGGAGGAGTCCTCCGGTTAGCAACTGGATTTCGATGTTTCTTCCCGCCGCACCGTCGGCGGCTGGCCAAGGAGGTGCCCGGTGTCCCGGTCAACCAGGACCGCGGCGTCAGCTCCCACGGCGTCATCGACCGCAAGTGCACCCGTGATGCCGGTGGAGACGGCAGCGCAGGCGCCGGCACCGGCACAGACCGCGACAGCGGGGGATCGTCCGCTGCGCGCTGACGCTCGGCGCAACCGCGACGCGGTACTGGCCACCGCCGCAGCGGCCTTCGCCGACCACGGTGTGGAGGCATCGCTCGAGGACATTGCCAAGAGCGCCGGCGTCGGAATCGGCACCCTGTATCGACATTTCCCGACCAGGGAAGACTTGGTGTACGGCGTTTACCGGCGTGAGGTGGAGCAGCTCAGCGCCAGCGCGCCGGTGCTGGCCGCAGAGCTCCCGCCTGCACAGGCACTGCGCGAATGGATGCGCCGCTTCGTGCAGTACGCGGCCACCAAGCGTGGGTTGGTGGGGATGCTGCGCTCGATGATGCAGACGCAGGCCGAACGATTTGCCGATCTCCGCACGCTGGTCCGCGATGCCGCCCAGATGCTGTTGATCGCAGCCGCTGACGCCGGCGAGATCCGTGGCGACATCAGCGCCGAGGACCTGATGCGCAGCATGGGCGGAATCTGCATGGCCAGCGATCAGTCGGGGCCGCCGGAAAACGCCGAGCGGCTGGTCGACCTGGTCTTCGACGGACTGCGTTACGGGGCACCGAAGGCCGGCTGACTCATCACTGCAGCGGGTATCGCGGTTGGGTCTGCGCTGCGGGTAGCCGAGGTGAGAGTAGCGACGACTCGGAATGTGTGGCTGCCGCCTCTTAGGCTGTGCCGGTGAGATTCGGCATCACCATCCTCCCTGAGTATCCGTGGGCGACGGCTGCGCCGCTGTGGCGCCGGGCCGAGGAACTCGGATTCGATCACGCCTGGACCTACGACCATCTGGTCTGGGCGGGTTTGCCGGACTCGCCGTGGTTCGGCACCCTCCCGACGCTGACGGCGGCCGCGACCGTGACGTCGACCATCCGGCTGGGCACGTTTGTCACGTCGCCGAACTTCCGACACCCGGTGACCTTCATGCGGGATCTGCTGGCGCTCGACGACATTTCCAGGGGACGCATCGTTTGCGGCATCGGGACCGGCGGCGATATCGACTCCGCGTTGCTGGGCGGCGAACAACTGTCCGTCGGGCAGCGGGTCGATCGGCTGGCGGAGTTCACCGAGCTGCTGGACAAGCTGCTCACCACCGATCACGTCAGCAGCGAGGGCACGTACTTCTCCGCCGTGGCTGCGCGCACCGTCCCCGGACCGGTGCAGCGACCGCGGATCCCGTTCATCATGGCGGCCAACGGGCCGCGGTCATTGCGGCTGGCCGCCCGCTGGGGTCAGGGCTGGGTGACCTACGGCAAGGCCGGCTCGGCCGACGGCGATGACGCCTGGTGGGCCGGCCTGCAGGAATTGTCCGGCCGGCTGGACCAGGCATTGTCGGAACAATCGCGGGACGCCGCATCGTTCCAACGGCATCTGAATCTGGACGGTGCCGGCTCGTTCGCGCTACAGAGCGTCGACCGGTTCACCGACATGGTCGGCAGGGCGGCAGAGCTCGGCTTCACCGACCTGATCACCCATTGGCCGCGGTCGACAGAGCCGTATCAAGGCTCGACCGAGGTGCTCGAGGCGGTGGCCACCGCGGTGCTGCCTGTCGCTAGGACGATTCGGCCTCGCCCTGCCCACTAGCCTTGATTCATGAGCATTCCTGTCCTCACCTCTGTCGCGTGGCCGTACGCCAACGGTCCGCGGCACATCGGCCATGTCTCCGGCTTCGGCATTCCAGCCGATATCTACTCGCGGTTCCAGCGGATGATCGGCAACGAGGTGCTGATGGTGTCGGGGACGGACGAGCACGGTACCCCGATCCTGGTGCTCGCCGACCAGGAGAAGGCCTCGCCGCGGGAGCTGGCGGACAAGTACAACCGGGTGATCGTCGAGGACCTGCAGGGCCTCGGCGTCAGCTACGACCTGTTCACCCGCACCGAGACGCGCAATCATTACGCCGTCACCCAGGAGATGTTCCGGACCGTGCACCGCAACGGCTACTTCTTCGCGCAGACTTCGAAGAGCGCGATCAGCCCGTCTACCGGCCGAACCCTGCCGGACCGCTACATCGAGGGCACCTGCCCGATCTGCGGGTATCACGGAGCCCGCGGCGACCAATGCGACAACTGCGGTAACCAACTCGA
>JALYXB010000270.1 GCA_030947305.1 Actinomycetota bacterium
AGACGGCGCCGCTGGCGGCGGCGGCCAGGAACGATACCAGCGCATGAATACCGTTGGGCAGCAATGCAACCACCCGATCGCCCGGTTTGACGCCCGACCGTCGAAGGCCGGCCTGCGCCTGCGCCACCCGCAACCGCAGTTGCGCCAACGTCAGCAGCTGCTCGGCGCCGGTGGCCGTCCACGATTCGTCGACCGCGATTACCGCCAGGTCGCTATCGCTGCGACCGTCGGACGCGGACAGCGCATGCTCGGCGTAGTTCAGTGTGCCGCCCGGGAACCAATGCGCTCCTGGCATGGTGGCCCCGCCGGGCGGGGTTTCGGCCAGCACGGCCGTCGGTCGTTCGGTCCAGCGCACCGCGAAATAGTCGGCGATCGCGCCCCAGAATCCCGCCAGGTCGGTGGTCGAGTACTCCCACAACGCGGCATAGTCCTCGACGTCCGGGCCGCCTCGGTGGCGCAGGAAGGTGGCGAAGTCGGTGACGGCGGCCCTGGCGATGCGTTCGGCCGACGGCTGCCACAACACCTCGGGTACCGCGGCGTCGGCCTGTCCGGCTGCGGTCGAACTGCTGCTCGTCATGGTGATGTTCCTACACGACCCGTCGCCGTAGCGGCAGCCGGCGGTGACGGCGAAGGGTCGCGCAGGGCCGGGAACGTTCAGCGATAGCCTCAGCTGTGGTCACGATCGATGGCCAGCCGACAGGGAGGTCGACGATGCCGGTCCGGATCCGGAAGGCACTGGACACCCTGCCCGCCTACGTGGCGGGCCGATCCGTGCCCGGCGCTATCAAGTTGGCGTCCAACGAGCTCAGCTACCCGACGCTGCCGGCCGTCTCCGCTGCCATCGCCGCCGCGGTGGCCGATGGCTCGCCCACCGCGGCTACCGGCATCAACCGGTATCCCGACAACGGCGCGGGGCGGCTGCTGGAGGCACTGTCGGCACATACCGGCGCACCGACGTCTCGACTGATCGCCGGCTGCGGTTCCGTGGCGCTGTGTCAACAGATCGTGCAGGCCGTCGCCGGCGAGGGCGACGAAGTGGTCTTCGGCTGGCGTTCGTTCGAGGCCTATCCGATCGTCACCCGGATCACCGGGGCAACGCCGGTGCAGGTGCCCGTCACCGGCGGCCATGGACTGGACCTGGACGCAATGGCCGGCGCCGTCACGTCGGCGACCAGGTTGATCTTCGTCTGTACCCCGAACAATCCGACCGGCACCACTGTGACGGCGTCCGACCTGGAGGCATTCATCGACGACGTCCCCGAGGACATCCTGCTGGTGGTCGACGAGGCCTATCGGGAATTCGACACCGCGCCCGATTCTTCCGACGGTGCGGAGATCGCTCAGCGCCGCCCGAATGTACTGGCGCTGCGGACCTTGTCGAAGGCGTACGGGCTGGCCGGGTTGAGAGTCGGCTACGCGGTCGGTGACGAACCGGTGATCGGCGCGCTGCGCAAGGTGGCGATCCCATTCGCGTTGAACGCGCTGGCGCAGGCGGCCGCGATTGCCGCACTCGGCCAGCTGGAGGCGTTGCAGCCGCGCTGGCAGCAGGTCATCGCCGAGCGGGCCAGGGTGACAAGTGCCCTGCGCAGCAACGGTTTCGAGGTTCCGGACTCGCAAGCGAATTTCGTCTGGTTGCCGCTGGAGCAGGCGGCGGCCGACTTCTCGGCGCACTGCGAGGCGCACCGGGTGATCGTTCGCGCCTTCCCGCACCCGGCCGGTGGAGGGGTCAGGGTGACGATCGGGGCTCCGCAGGAAAATGACCAATTCCTGGCCGCTGCCTCGACATTCCGACCGGAAAGCTAGCCGGCATTAGCCGGCTAGCAACCGCCAGATAGCGACGACGCCGAGCACCACGATGATGCAGCGGAGCGCGATCGGCGACAGTTTGCGCCCGACGTGGGAGCCGATGAAGCCGCCGATCAGCGTTCCCACCGCTATGAGACCCGCTGCAGCCCAATTGATCCGGTGAAACTCCAGGGCGCCGTATGCGATGGCGGCAACGACGTTGACGACCAACGAGAGCACATTCTTCAGGGCGTTGATCCGTTGCAGCGATTCGGGGAGCATCGCCCCCAGCACCCCGACCAGCAGCACGCCCTGCGCGGCGGTGAAGTAGCCGCCGTAGACGCCGATCAGGTAGACCGCGAATACCAGCAGCACGTTCTGCCGGCGGCTGAGCACGGTGTGGTCCTGCCCCGCGGCTTCCTTGCGTTTCCTCACCCACTTTTGGATCAGTGGCTTGGTCACCACCAGAATCAGCGCGATCACCAGTAGTACAGGAACGATCAGCTCGAAAGTCTTCGCCGGCAGGTGTAGCAGTAGGAATACCCCGGTGATCGCCCCCAACAGCGATGCGGGCATCAGCTGCCGAATCCGCGGCCCCTGGCCGTCGAGTTCACGGCGATAACCCCAGCTGCCGGACAGGCTGCCTGGCACCTGCCCAATCGCGTTCGACATGGTGGCGATCACCGGCTGCACGCCGAATGCGATCAACGTCGGAAAGGTGATCAAGGTGCCAGAACCGACAACGGCGTTGATCGTCCCGGCGCCGATTCCGGCGACCAGGATCAGAATCATTTCCAGCACGCTCACGGATCGCACCCTACGACGCGCCGGTGTGCTCACCGGCCACCCTCCGTGCGGGGTGTGACGAGCGGCTCTAGCCGATCATCAGGAAATGCCATCGGCCCAGACGGCGACGACCACGACCAACACCACGATCACGATCACCATCACGATCACCATGGCGAAGGCGACGAGGAACGGGCGGCGCTGCCACACCCGTCCCGTGTCGCCCTGCTTGGGTACGACGTTCGGTTGATCGGGTGGTGCGGAGCATCAGCGGAACCCCACGGCTACGCTGTATCGGTGGCCGACCGGTTGATCTTCCAGCTCGGCACCAACAACTGGCAGCGTGACGGCGAGTTCGCACCCGGTTCCGGCATCCTTCACGAGTCGCACCACCATGCGTACAACGCCTTACCGGGCGTTCGGTGTTACTCGATGTATCCCTCTCGACGCCAACGCTTCGCGCAGGAGGACGTCCGCGTCTTCCCGCTCGAACACGACATCCCGATCTGCGAGTCCATCTCCCCGGTCAGCAGCTACCGCTGGCATTCGATGAGCGAGTCCGAGGTGGATGCCTACCGGCGCAGGCTGACCGACGCCGTTGCCGACTGGACGGACGAGATAGAGGCCCGCGCCGGCGATCTGTTCAGCCTCGGGATCGCGCACCATGCGTTCATGAACACCGTTGTGCTGCGCGATGTCAATCGCCGCCGGGTGGCCAGCGGCAAACCGCGAATGACGATCTTGTGCTTCACCCACGGCACCGAGCTCAAAATGTTCAACAACGAGCGGCGCGGCCACGACCGGGTGGACTTCCCGGAGCGGTTCCTGCCATTCATGCGGCGGGAGAAGATCTTCGATTTCGCCGATCCGGACCACGGCGTCGATGTTGTCGCGGCAATCTCAGCCGAGCAGGTCGATGCATTTCTCGACGTCTTTCCCGAGTTCCCGCCCTCACGGGTGGTGCTGTCTCCCAACGGCTTCAACCAGGACGTCTTCGTTCCGCTGCCGGCCGGTGCCGACCGAGCGGCGGTGCTGAGCGGGTTCCGCACGCAGCCCCTTGCCGGAAGCGATCGGGAGCCCGAGCCGATCGCGCCGCCGGAGGGGTTCGACGCCGTCGTCGTCTTTTGCGGCAAGTTCGCCGACTGGAAGCGCCTGGACGCGCTGCTGCGGGCAGCGGCCATCTACGAGCAGGGTGAGCGCCGAATCCTTACCCTGGTGATCGGCTCCGGACCACCGGAGGCGCAGCGGGCCGTGCACGAGCTGAGCACCGAGCTCACCTTGCGGCGCACATACTTCCTCGGACCGCGCCCGCAGGACCAGCTCGCCCTGATATTCGGGTGCGCCGACGTCGGCTGCTTCCCGTCCTACCGGGAGCCCTTCGGACTTGTCTTCGTCGAGTGCATGGCCTGCGGCACACCGGTGATCGGCGCCGACTCCGGCGGTCCGCGGGACTTCGTCACCTCTGAGGTAGGCGTCCTCGTCGCCGAGACCGACGACCGGGCCCTGTTGTCCGCGGAATTGGTCGAAGCGATCAATGAGGCTCTCGGCGCCGGCTGGAAGGCCACCCGCGGCCCAGCAGCCGCTCTCTACGCTCGCAATCGATTCAGTGTTACCGGCCAAGTCTCCAACCTGCTGGCCGAAGTCGACCGCCTGAGCGGTTGAAACCCGGTCGGTCACCTGGCGTGGACCTGCCTCCGGCACGGAACGACAGAGACGTGGCGGAGGCGGAGGGATTCGAACCCCCGAGGCTGTTACACCCGGCCGCTTTCAAGGCGGCTTCCTTAGGCCACTCGGACACGCCTCCGTGCGCCAGATTAGCCCATCACCGTGGACTCTCAGGCGTCGTAGTTCTGCCGAATGAACGCGCGAGCACCGGTCGCCAACTCCATGCTGTCGTCCCACAGGTTGCGCCAGATGGACAGCGCGGAGGACAGCGTCGGGTGTACCACCTCGGAGGAGAACGACTCGAAGGTGATGGTGCCGTCGTAACCGACCTCCTGCAGCGCGCCGAAGAACTCGGCCCAGGGAATCGATCCGGTACCGAGCTGCCCGCGGTGTGATTCGCCGACGTGGACATAGCCGAGCTTGCCGGCGTCGGCGGCCAGCTTGATCGCCGCCGAGAAGCTCCGCTCCTCGATGTTCATGTGATAGCTGTCCAGGTGTGCGACGACATTGTCGCGGCCGACGTCGCGGATGAACTGCAGGGTCTGCTCGGTGGTGTTCAACACGTTGGTCTCGTAGCGGTTGCAGAACTCCAGGCCAAGGGTGATGCCGGAGCCGGCGGCGCGATCGGCCAGTGCCGCAATGGTTTCCACCGAGTTGGCCCGGCCGCGCTCGGTGACCGGCCGGGTGTAGCGGCCCAGCTTGGAGAAGATCACCCCGCCGAGGTAGTTCGCGCCGACATCTCTGGCCAGGTCGACCGCGGCGGCCAGCCGCTGCCGGCCGGCGGCCACGATCTCGGGATCTTCCGAGGAGACGTCGGTGTCGTCGTCCAGCCCCAACGAGACCCCAGCGGCAAGCTCGTTGTCCTGCAACAACTTCGCCGTCATGGCCGCGTCGAAGACGGTCGGATCCATCGCCGCCAGCTCGATCAGGTCGTAGCCGGCCCGCTTGCTGGACTCGATCGCCGCGCGAGCCTCCTGTTCACTCCAGCCACCGACCCATACCAGTGCATGGATCCCGATCCTGTTCGTCATCCGATGCTCCTTGTCGTGTCGAAACGATGGGTGCTCATCGCAGGAAGGCCTGCGGCACACCGGAATCCACCGGAATCAGCAGGCCGGTGGTGATCGGCAGCGACCCGTTGGTCAGCGCCAGCGCCGCCTGCGCGATGTGTTCGGGCAGCACCTCCTGCTTCAGCACGGTGCGCTGCGCGTAGTACTTGCCGAGATCTTCCTGCTGGACACCATAGGTCTTTGCGCGGGAGGCACCCCAGCCGCCGGCGAAAATGCCCGAGCCGCGAACCACGCCGTCCGGGTTGATGCCGTTGACCCGGACCCCAATACCACCGAGTTCCGCAGCCAGCAGTCGCACCATGTGCGCCTGGGCGGCCTTGGCCGAGGAGTACGCGATGTTGTTGGGGCCGGCGAACACGGCATTCTTGGAGCAGACGTTGATGATGTCACCGCCCAGCCGCTGCGCCCGCAGCACGGGTTCGGCCGCCCTGGCCACCAGGAACGAGCCGCGCGGCATGATGCGGTACTGCAGATCCCAGTCCTCCACCGAGGTATCGGCCAGCGAGCCGGCACGGGTGATCCCCGCGTTGTTGACGATGATGTCGAGACCGCCGAAGGCCAGCACCGCCTCGTCGATACCGCGCTGCACCGAGTCGAGGTCGCCGACGTCCATCGCCACCCCGATGGCAACATCGGATCCACCGAGATCCGTTGCCACCGAAACACATTTCACCGCATCCAGGTCTGAGACCACCAGGTTGGCGCCGTTCTCGACGAACAGCTTGGCGGCGGCCAGACCGATGCCGGACGCTCCGCCGGTGACCAGTGCGACCTTGCCGGCCAAGGGTTTGGCCTTGGGCCGCAGCCGCAGCTTGTTCTCTTCCAGTTGCCAATATTCGATGGAAAATTTGTCCGCCTCGGCGACCGGTCGGTAGGTCGAGACGCCCTCGGCGCCGCGCATCACGTTGATGGCGTTGACGTAGAACTCGCCGGCCACCCGCGCGGTCTGCTTGTCGGCACCGAAGGAGAACATTCCGACGCCCGGTACCAGGATGATCGCCGGGTCGGCACCCCGGATCGCCGGGGTGTCCAGGCCGGCGTTGCGGTCGTAGTAGGCCTGGTACTCGGCTCGATACTCACTATGCAGGACAGCGAGCCTGCCGACCACCGTGTCGATGGGGGCATTCACGGCGGTGTCCAGCAGCAGCGGCCTGACCTTCGTCCGCAGGAAGTGGTCGGGGCAGGACGTACCGAGCTGCACCAGCCGTTCGGCCTTGCGCCTCGACAGGAAGTCCAGCACCACGGCGGAGTCGGTGAAGTGACCCACCGTCCGGTGATCCGCCGAGGCAACGGCCCGCAAATGAGGGAACAGTTCGGCGGCCCTGGCGCGGCGGGCGGCCGGTCGGAGCGGCCGGCGGGAACGGACCTCGGCGCCGAACGGCTGTGCCTTGGAGTGCGCGGCCAGATACTTCTGAGCCTGGCTGATGATCTTCTTCGAGCGCTTCTCCACCTCGTCACTGGTCCGACCCCAGGTCGTCAACCCATGACCGCCGAGCACTGCGCCAACCACGGTCGGATCTGCCGACAGCGCGCGCATGGCCTTGCCCAGCTCCCAGCCCGGCCGCTTCCACGGCACCCAGGCCACTGTGCCTCCCCAAATCTTCTGCACCAGCTTCTCGCCATCGGCAGCGCAGGCAATGGCGATCACCGAATCGGGATGCAGATGGTCGACGTGCGGCAGATCGACAAGGCCATGCATCGGGGTGTCGATGGACGGGGTGGCGCCACCTGTGCCGAAGCTACAGAACGGGAACAGCCCGACCATCTCGTCTTCGTGGGCGACTCCGCGGTACACCTGGTCAAGGCCGAGCAGTCGATCACGCTCGATCACTGCAAGACCGGGCATGGTCAACGTCCCAAGATCGCCGCCGGATCCCTTGACGTACAGCACTTCCACCTCTGTGCCGGTGGCTGGGTTGAGCTGCATGACCTTGACGGAGGTGTTGCCGCCGCCGTAGTTGGTGATGGTTGGGTCGCTGCCCAGCCGATTGGATCGGGCGAGTAGCTCCAACGCCCCCGGCGGCAGAGCGGTCGCCGTTTGCTTGGCGGCGGCCGGCGGAGTTGATTTGGGGGGTGTCGAGCGCAGGGTAGTGCGTCTGGTGCCGGCCATCTCAGGCGTCCCATCCGGCGGCGCTGCCGCCGATTCGCTCGGTAACGATATTTTCGGCATATCCGCTGGCGGCGTAGGCCGCCAGCGGGTCAGGTCCACGGCCCATCTGCTGGCGGGTCTGTGCCAGCAGCGGGCGAACGTCGGTGTTATAGGCGTCCATCACGATGGCGTTGGCGCCCAACACATCTCCGGCTGCGCGGGTCGCATCCAGCGCCTCGAAGTCCACTAGGAGCGCCTTGGCGGTGGCTTCCTGCACGTTCATCACCGAGCGGATCTGCCCGGGGATCTTGGGTTCGATGTTGTGGCACTGATCGAGCATGAAGGCGACGCCGGCCTCCGGCAGTACCGCACCGGCCTGGGCGATCTCGAACATGATGCGGAACAATCCGAACGGATCAGCCGCGCCGACCATCAGGTCGTCGTCGGCATAGAACCGGGAGTTGAAGTGGAACCCGCCCAGCCTTCCCTCCCGCAGCAGGAGGGCGACAATCATTTCAATGTTGGTGCCTGGCGCGTGATGCCCGGTGTCCACCAACACTTTTGCCTGCGGTCCGAGGTGCAGACAGTGCAACAGCGATGTTCCCCAGTCCGGTATGTCAGTAGAATAGAAGGCGGGCTCGAAGAACTTGTACTCCACCAGCATGGTCATCTCCGGTGCGGCCGCCGCCATCGCTTGGTAGGTCTCGTCGAGCGCGTCGGCCAGCCTGTCCTGCCTGGCCCGGATCGAATCTTGACCTGGGTAGTTGGTGCCGTCGGCGAACCACAGCGACAGTTGCTTGCTGCCGACGGTGGCACCAATCTGGATGCATTCCAACAGGTGATCGATGGCCCTGCGGCGGATCTTCGAGTCAGGGTTGCAGACACTGCCGAGGCGATAGTCGTCCTGCTGGAAGGTGTTCGGGTTGATCGCTCCGATGGCGACGCCTTCGTTGCGGGCATGCTCGGCCAACGCCGAGTAGTCGTCGACGGCGTCCCACGGAATGTGGATGGCAACAGTCGGTGCCACCCCGGTGTAGCGGTGCACTTGTGCCGCATCGGAGATCTTCTCGAAGGCATCTCGCGGAATGCCCTGCTGCGAAAAGACCTTGAACCGGGTGCCGGAGTTCCCGTAGGCCCAGGAGGGGGTCTCGATGTGTTGCTGGGCAAGTGCAGCGCAGACCTGCTGTTGTTCCATATTCGTTCCCTCGTTGTGGGTGTACCTACTGGTGGACAACGCACGAATCGGTGCGACGTGCCAGTTCCTCGGACCATCGCCGGTAGCTGGACTGCAGTTGCTCGGATTCGGCGGGATCGGGGTCGACCGGCTCGGAGTGGTGCGCCCAACGGTCGACCACCGCCCGCAACGGCATGCCTAACAGCGCCGATGTCGCCAGCGCCGCCGCGCCGTTGCCGCTGCCACCGGCCGGTGGGGCGTATACCGTCTCGCCGAGTACCCCGGCCCTGATCCGGTTCCAGATGGTGCTCTTGGCTGCGCCGCCCGTCAGCAGGTGCCGCCGCCGCTGTACACCGCGAGCGGCAAGTTGTTCCAGCCCATGGCGTTCGACGAAGGCAACTCCCTCCAGGATGGAGCGGTACGAGTCGGCGACGGAGTCGGGCTCGCCGATCTGCCAGCCGCGGAAGGTGGGATCGGCGACCGGGAAGCGTTCGCCGGTCCCGACCAATGGATACCGCAACATCGACGAGGGCCCGTGCTCGGCGGCGGCGGCGTCCAGCGCCGGCAGCTCTGCGATCCGCAGCCGGCCATCGGAACTGCCGGCCAGCGCGGCCGCCCCGACGTTGGAGGCGGCACCCGGCCACCACGACCCGTCGGGGGCGTAGTGCGAGTAGATCGAGCCGTCGAGGCTGACGATACGATCCGTGGCCACTGCCTTCAACACCAGGGTGGTACCGAGAACTCCTACCGTGTCGCCGAGATGGACCGCGCCGCAGGCGATCTGCGCCGTGCAGCCATCCGTCATACCGCTCACCAGCAACACAAGGGTCGGCAGTCCGAGCTGGGCGGCGACCGAGGCCGACACCTCGCCGATCACCAGCCCCGGCGCCGTCAGCGGCGGCAGCATCGATGGTGGGATGCCGACCGCTGTCAGTAGCTGTTCCGGCCATTGCCCGGTCACCGGATCGATGCCGGATTTCAGCGCATGAGAAGTGTCTGCCGGCAGCACCCGGCCGGCCAGCGCTGCCAGTACCACGTCCGGGGTGTGAAGGAGCATTCGGGCATCGGTGGTCGCCCTGAGCATGCCCATCCTGGCCGGCACCGAGCCACGGCCGCAGTCGAATCCGTTTTGCTGCAACGTTTCCGCCGCACCGACCGCGCTGTGATCGTTGTACAGCACCGCCAGGTCGACCGGGCGCCCGGAGCTGTCGCAAGGCACAACGGTGCCCGAGGTACCGGTCACCGTCAGCGCGGCGATGTCGCCGGCCCGTTCGCCGAGCGTGCGCACGGTCTGTCCGATCAAGTCACCCACGACGGCTGCATAGTCGGGTCGCTGCCGCGATCCATCGGCGGCGGATCGGACCGGAGCCGGCAGGTTGCCGCCCACGAACCCCAGTAACCGGCCGTCGGCGGCGTCGATCGCCAGCACCCTGGCTGCGGAGGTGGCCAGATCGATGCCCAGTACGACGGGATGGGACGTCACCGGCTGCCGACCCGGCCCAGCAACACCTCGGCGAGCCCGGTCAGGTCGTCGACCACCAGGTCCGGTTCGGCCAGCTGCTGTTCGGTCGGCTCGGGTGGTGCATCACCGCGGAGCAACCAGACCGTGCCGAAGCCGAGCGCGGCGGCCGGCCGGACGTCGTTGTCCAGCCGGTTACCGATGTGCACCGCCCGTTCGGCGGTGGTGCCGGCTTGCGAAAGAGCCCAGTAGAAAAGTTCGCGGCTCGGTTTCTCGTGACCGACGATCCCGGAGATTCCCCAGACGTCGATCAGCTCGTCAACTCCATCGCGACGCAGGTCGTCGACCACGCCGGCGGGCTGATTGGCCAGCACGCCAACAGTTGCGCCGCCGTGCATGCTGGCCAGGAACGCCGGAACCTCGGCGTACATGGTTCCCGCCGGGTGCCGCCAGTGGCGCTCGGTGCGGGCTTGCAGTTCGTCCCGCAGTGCGACATCGCCAAGGATCTCGACGGCGAGCGCTGTCCGGAACGAACCGGCTTGTTCGACCCGGATGCGCTGGTAGATGCCGCGGACCGCAGCCCGGTCAACTGGACCGCGCGCTTGCTCAGCGAGTAGCTCGTCGAGTGCGAGAACGGCGGCGTCGACGAAGTTTTCGTCGTCGTAGATCGGTCCGCCGATGTCCAGGAAGACGGCGTCCAGCCGCTGCGGAAGGGACATGGCGCTACCAGGTCCCCTGCGACATATTGCTCCGTCGCTCGGCGATGTCGTCCCTGGCGAAGAACTTCGCGACCGCCTCGTCGGCCAGCGGCGCCAGGCCACCGGCGCAATAGGCGGCGATCCGCACACGCGCGCCCTTCACCGCCATCGCCGAGATCCCGTCCACTCCTTCGGGAGTCGGTGCGCTGGCGACGATGCCATGGTTGCCGAGCAGCACCAGGGCAGGCAGCTCTCCCGTCTCTTCGACGCGCCTGATCAGCGCCTGATGGAAGGCCCGCCCCAACTCGATGCCTGGCTGGGCATACGGCACGAACAGCGGCCTGCCGATCACCACGGCCTCGTCCGAGTACACCAGCCGGTGGTAGGCATCGGCGGCGTGGACAGATGCCAGCAGGCCGACCACCGCCGTCGGATGGGTATGCCCCACGAAACGGAACGCTGCCCGTATCGGCGACACCGCCTGCACCGCAACGTGCACCAGCGCCTCGATCGAGCCCCTGCGCCGCTTGCCGTCGACTACGCCGACATCCAACTCTGCCGTCAGATCTGCCTGGGTCGCGTTCGGATCGGTCAGCAGCTCGGACAGGGCGGCGACATCCACCACTACGAAGTCGTCCTTGGTCGCCGACTCCATGCTCGAACCCGATGCCTTGACAGCGATTCGTCCGTCGTGAAGCAGCTCGGAGGTGTTGCCTTCGGCGAGGATCACCAATTCCCGCTCCCGCCGACCCAGCGAGCGGGTCAGGGCCAGCAGCCGATCGCTGACCAGGTCCGGCCGATGGACGGTAGCCGCGGTCGTCGGTCCAGTCATTTCGCTCCCCCGTACCTTCGGGTCGCGAGCCCGTTCAGCAGCGCGGCGAAGATCAGCACCACGCCCAACGCCAGTAGCTGGTACTGACCGCCGGCGTTTCCCTCGAACGACAACAGGATTCCGGCGTTCAGCCAGGTCACCAGCAGGGTGGCCAGCACCACCCCGGCGACCCGGCCGATGCCGCCGGTAATCGCCACACCGCCTAACACCGCGATGGTAATGGCCGGCAGCGCCAGGCCGTTTCCGGAAGTTCCGGCGTCGGGCCTTGCCGAGGTGAACTCACCGGTCAGGTAGACCGCTGCCAGCCCGGCGATCAGTCCGGACAGCGTGTAAGCCCGCATCCTGGTGCCGGCAACGTTGATTCCGGAGAATCGGGCGGCGACGTCGTTGGTGCCGATGGCGTAGACACGCCTCCCATAGGTTCCTCTGGCCAGGATCAGCCAGACCACCACGACAACAGGCAGCAGGAAGGTGAACACACCCAGCGGGATATTGGGGATGTACTGACCGAAGAACGGCAGCTCGACGGACCTGGTGATGGAGTACAGGTTCTGGATCGGCACGGTGGAGATCGGCGACTGGTTGTTGATCACTACAGCCACCGATTTGTAGGCGTAATAGGTGGCCAGGGTGGCGATCAGCGCCGGAAAACCCAACTTGGCCACCAGGAATCCATTCACCGCGCCGAGCAGTGTCCCGACGGCGGCGCACAGCAGCAGCCCGAGCCAGAACGGCCAGCCCCATTCGCCGTAGGCGAACCCGAAGATCATTCCGGACAGCGACACGATCGACCCGATGGACAGATCGATGCCTCCCCGGCCGGAGACGATCACGATCAGCTCGGCCATTCCAAGCATGGCAAGCGGAACTGCATCGATCAGTGCCTGCGCCAGATAGTCGAAGTCGTAGTTCGCGGTCATGTAGCCGCCGGCCGACAACGCCATGTCCACCACCACGACGACCACTATGAGGATCGCCAGCAGCACGATCCGCTGGGTGAGTACGGCACGAAGTGCCGAGGCCGCAAACGAGGTGCGGCGGGGTTCTTCCGACGGCACCTTGCGGACCGTTGCGCCGGTGGTCATGTCCTGCTCCTTGCCCGCTGGCGGATCAGGTCGGTGCCGACGGCGATGACGATGGCCATCCCGACGAAGAGGTCGGACAGCTGCGAGGGCCAGCCGAGCTGGGTGATGCCGGAGGACACCGTCTGTACCAGCAGCGCGCCGAGCAGTGTGCCCAGCACGGAACCTCGGCCACCCATGATCGAGGTGCCGCCGATGACCACGGCGGCGATCACCGCCAATTCCTGGCCGATACCAACGGATTGGTCGAGGGTCGACGTGCCCTTTGCGATGAAGAACAATGCCGCGATTCCGGCCAGCGCCCCGGTAATCAGGTAGGCAAGCAGAATTCGGCGTTGCACCCGAACCCCGGCCAATCTGGCCGCTACCGGATCGCCGCCGATAGCGAAGAAGTGCCTGCCACCGGCAGTATGTCGCAGGTACAACCAGGCCAGCGCGGTCAGCACCACGGTGATGGCGAACGAATGGGGAACGCCCCAGCTGCTGCCGGCGCTGCCGCGCCCGAATCGATCGAGGGTGTTCGGCAGTCCGTTGACGGTCTGTGAGTTGAACAGCTGCAGGCCGAGGAACTGGAACAGATTCGCGGTGCCGAAGGTGATGATGATGGCGTGCACCCGGCCGTAGGCGATGAGCAACCCGTTCAGCACACCAAGCAATGCGCCGACCAGCAGACTGACGAGCAGCGCCAGCCAGATCGAAATATTGTGACCTACCAGCAGTTTTGCGACGGTCACCGCCGACACCATGATGACCCCGGCCACTGAGATGTCGATGCCGCCGGTAATGATCACCATCGTCATCCCGATGCCGATCAACGCCACCGGCGCCACGTCGACGAACAGCGGTTGTAGAGAGTTGAGCGACAGGAACGCAGGGGTGAACATGCCGAGCAACGTCCACAGCACAGCGATCACCCCGATCAACACCAGCTCCTGACCGGTGACAGGAACGGACAGGATGCGGCCGCGGGCCTTCGGCCGCGGAGCCGTCGGGTCCGCACCCGGGTCGGTGACCGCCGGTGTTGCTGATGAGCTCATGACGACTCCTGAGCTGCGGTATCGCCATCCGGCGATCCGGCCGCGGCAGTCAGCACGTCCACCTGGTTGGCCTCCGGCCCGAACTCGGCCACCACGGTGCCGGCCTTGATCACCTGCAACCGGTCGGAGATGCGCAGCGCCTCGGGCAGATCGGAGGTCACGACCAGCACCGCCGTGCCGTTGTCGGCAAGCTCGGCGATGATCCGGTGAATCTCCTCCTTGGCGCCAACGTCGACGCCTTGGGTCGGCTCGGCCAGCACCATCACCTTGGGACGCTGCACCAGTTGTCGGGCCAGCACCACCTTTTGGGCGTTGCCGCCGGACATCGCTCCGATCGATTGTCGCTCGCTGGGCGTCTTCACCTTCAGTCGATCGATGAGCTCACGCGCGGTGTTTCTCTCCTTGGTCCGGTCGACGAATATGTTGCGGTTGGACAACAACGGAAGGTGGGCAACAGAGATATTGAAGGCGATGGACTGGAAGCCGAACATGCCCTGTGCCTTGCGATTTGCCGGCAGCAAAGCGATGCCGAGTTTGCCGGCGTGCCGGGGATTGCGTGGGTGAATCGCGCTACCTTCCACCCGGATGGTGCCGTCGGTGTGCCGTTCGATGCCGTAAACGGTGGCGGCGATCTCGGAAACCCCCGAGCCCACCAGCCCGTACAAGCCCACGGTCTCGCCGGCCCGCACCGAGACGTTCACATCGTGAAAACTGCCGCGCAGTCCCAGGTCCTGCAGTTGCAGCACTGGATCGCCGGCGACGTCGGTGCGAGAGCTCCGCTCATCCGACAGGATCCCGCCGACCATCAACTCGGCGATCCTGCGGACCGACAGCTCGGCGATCGGGTAGCTGCCGATTGTCTCGCCGTCCCTCATTACCGTCACCTCATCGGCGATCCGGAACAGTTCGTCCAGTCGATGCGAGATGTAGATGACGGCTACGCCGGTCGAGGTAAGGCGCCGCACGACGCCGAACAGTACGTCGATCTCGTTGTCGGTCAGGATGGCCGACGGCTCGTCGAGAATCAGCACCTTTGCCCTGCCGCCCAGGGCTTTCGCGATCGAGATCTGCTGCTGGGTGGCGATCGACACCTCACCGACCGGCACTGTCGCCAGGCCGGCCGGCAGCCCCAGCAACTCGAGCAGCCCGACCACCTGCGCATTCTGTGCCGCCCAGTCGATACGCATTCCTCTGCGGATCTCCCGACCGAGGAAGATGTTCTCGGAGACCGTCAGCTCGCCGAACAGCTGCGGTTCCTGGTAAACGGTAGCAATGCCGAGCGCACTGGCATCCCATGCCGAGTTGATGCTGACAGTCGCGCCCTCGAACTCGATGGTGCCGGAATCGGCCGACTCGGCACCAGAGATGATCTTGATGAGGGTCGACTTGCCGGCCCCGTTCTCGCCGACGAGGGCATGAACCTGCCCTGGTCGAACCGTGAGATCGGCGTTGCCGATCGCCCGGACGCCACCGTAACGCTTGGAAATGCCGGTCAACGCAAGTCTGGCGACGCCGGAATCCGGCATCGTCACGTCGGCCGGCTCGTCCGGCAGGGCTGCTGGCATGGACGAAACTCCTTGCGGGAGAGGGTTTCCCTGGGCCGGGCAGTCGGCGTGGAGGCGCCGAC
>JALYXB010000035.1 GCA_030947305.1 Actinomycetota bacterium
TGGGCGAAGGTGGCCGGGTCCTGCGGGTTGGGCACCGACGCCGGGTCCCAGCCCATCCGCTCGAACTCGGCGAGCCGGCCGGTCGCGGTGATCCTCCCGAGCTCCGGCTCCGGATGGGAGGTGAAGAACTGCCAGGGCGTTGACGAAGCCCATTCCTCACCCATGAACAGCATCGGTGTGAATGGACCCGCCAACACCATGACCGCGGCGATGGCCAGGTCCCCGGCTCCGAGAGTGGCGGTCAGCCGATCGCCGGTGGCCCTGTTGCCGATCTGGTCGTGATTCTGGGTGTACCCGACGAAAGCCCAGGCCGGCACGGTCCTGGTATCGACCGGACGGCCGTGCGAACGGCCCCGGAAGCTGGACCAGCTGCCATCGTGGAAGTAGCCGCCGGTCAGCACCTTCGCGATGGCCGCCATGCTGCCGAAATCGCCGTAGTAGCCCACCTTTTCGTCGGTCAACGCCACGTGCAGCACGTGGTGGTAGTCGTCGCTCCACTGCGCCGCCAGACCGAAGCCCCCCGCCTGCCGACTGGTGATGAGCTTCGGGTCGTTCAGGTCGGATTCGGCGATCAGCGACAGCGGCCTGCCAAGGTGCGCCGACAGGGCGTCGACCTCGATGGCCATTTCCTCAAGGATGTGCACGGCCCGGTGGTCGACGAGTGCGTGCACGGCATCCAGCCGTAACCCGTCCACGTGGTAGTCGTCCAGCCACATCCGGATGTTGTCCAGCACGTAGGCCCGGACCCCGTCCGACTCCTCGCCGTCAAGGTTCAGCGACGAGCCCCAGGTGTTTCCGCGATCGGTGTGCAGGTACGGCCCGTACAGCGGGAGATAGTTGCCGCTCGGCCCCAGATGGTTGTACACCACATCCTGGATCACCCCGATGCCGACCGAATGGCAGGCGTCCACGAACCGCTGGTAACCGGCCGGGCCCCCGTAGGTCTCCTGCACCGCAAACCACAGCACGCCGTCGTAGCCCCAGTTATGAGTGCCGTTGAACGCGTTGACGGGTAGCAGCTCGACGAAGTCGATGCCGAGCCGGACCAAATGATCGAGCCGTTCGATCGCCGCATCGAAGGTGCCCGCTCCGGTGAAGGTGCCGACGTGCAGTTCGTAGATGACAGCGCCGGCCAGCTGCCGACCGGTCCAACCGGCATCGGTCCAGTCGAAGGAGTCGGGGCGGTAGCCGCGGGACAGTTCGTGCACGCCCCCTGGCTGTCGCCGGGATCGCGGGTCGGGTTTCGGGATCGGGTCGCGGTCCAGCAGGAAGCCGTAGTCCACCTCGGCGTCCTCGGCCAGGTCAAGAGACGCGCGCCAATATCCGCGGGCATCCCGCGTCATCGGGGTGTCCAGCACGGAGCTGCCGTGTCCGGTTCGTAGCCGTACCCGCTGTGGCAACGGTGCCCAGACAACGAACTCACGCATGGTCGGATCCTTTTCTTGGCAGGTACTCTCGCACCAGTAGCGCCACCGGATAGTCGGCCAGCAGCTCGGCCACCGACACGGTGGCGCCGGGGATCGCCCGTCCGGTGAGTACATCAACCCAGCCCGCGGCCGGCAGCGTCATAGTGGTGTCTGCCCATCCTCCTGCGGCCCGCAGCCGCACCGGCAGCCGGCTGCCGACGGTGACGGCGCCGCCACGATCGAAGGCGACCAGGTGCTCAGCGGCGCAGCCGGTGGCCGACAGTGGGGTGTAGCCGTCGAACAACTCGGGATGGTCCCGTCGCAACCGCAGGGCCCGCGAGGTCACCAGCAACTTCGCCGCCCCGCTGACGTCCAACGGCGGCCGCCAGCCAGCATCAAGCCGCTGCAACAGGGCGCCGATGCCGTCCCGATCGACGTCCCGGCGATTGTCCGGGTCCACCAACGAGTTCTCCCACACCTCGGTTCCCTGATAGGCGTCCGGAATGCCGGGTGAGGTGATAGCGATCAGCTTCGCGGACAACGAGTTCGACCAGCCGGCAGGGGTGAGCCGATCGACAAGGGCGGTCAATTCACTGTTCAACTTCGGGTGGTCGTAGAGGGCGTCGACCAGTGAGTGCATCGAATGCTCGAACTCGGTATCCGGTGCGCTCCAGCTGGTGGACAGCTGGGCCTCCCTGGCGGCCTTCTCCGCGTATCCGTGCAGCCGCTGCCTGTCGATCGGCCAGCTGCCGAAGGCCGCCTGCAGCAACAGGTTCGCCAACGGTCCGTCCGGCAGTGGGGCATAGTCAAGCCAGCGGGCCAGGCAACTCGCCCATTCCTGCGGGATCTCCGACAGCACACTGATTCGAGCCCTAACATCCTCGCCGCGCTTGGTGTCGTGGGTGGATTGGCTCGTCAGCGCCGCCGGCCAGGTTGCCAACCGGCGCGCCATCCGGGTGTGGAAGTCGGTGGGCGACAGCGCGAACTCGGCCGGGTCGCCGCCGACCTCGGTCAACGAGGTGAGCCGGCTCCAACGGTAGAAGGCGCAGTCTTCGACGCCCTTGGCCATCACCATGCCGGAGGTTTGCTGGAAGCGGACACTGATCTCGGAGCCGACCCGGCGTAGCCGGCCGGCCAGGTGCACCAGCACCTCCGCCAGGTCGGGTCGCCGGGCCACCGCCTCGTCGAGAGCCGCTGCCAGGTATTGGTCGCCGGTCGGCAGATAGCTGCGGTACACCGGGAAGCAGGTCAACAACTCCGCGATCGCGTCGTCGGCACGGTCGATCTCCGGTACCAGCCTGGCCAGCCGTAGCACCTCGGAGCGCAGGATGCCGTCCGCCACCGCGCGTTTCGCCTCGTGCACCAGGTCCGGCCAGTCGGCGGCGGTGCCGCGGAGGGCGGTATCAAGGGCATCAAGGTCCGGCTCGCCTGCCGGGTCGACGAACAGCCGGTCCAGCAGCGCCAGCGCCTCATAACCGGTGGTGCCGGCGCATTTCCAGCTCGCCGGCAGCTCTTCATCGCCTTCCAGGATCTTCTCCACCAGCACGAACCGGCCGGCGGTGAGCTCGGCAAGAGCGTCCAGATAGCCGGCCGGGTCGGCCAACCCGTCCGGATGGTCGACCCTGATGCCGTCGACCCAGCCGCGGTCGACCCAGGTCTTGATCTCGGCGTGGGAAGCGGCGAACACCTGCGGGTCCTCGACCCTGATGCCGGCCAGCGTGCTGACGGCGAAGAACCGCCGGTAGTTCAGCTCGGCGTCCTCACGCCGCCAGTGCACCAGCTGGTAATGCTGCCGGTCGTGCACCTGCCGCGCCGAGTCGCCGTAGGTTCCGATGGTGCGGTCGGCGATCGGGAAGCGATGGTCGTAGTACCACAGCTCACTGTCTTTGACCGTCAGCGCGGCCAGCTCGTCGTCACCGTCACCCAGGATCGGGATCCGGATCCGGCCGCCCCCGAAGTCCCAGTCGATGTCGAATGCGCTGGCGTGCGGCGATTCCGGACCGCGCCGCAGCACATCCCACCACCACACCGACTGCGCAGGTTCCTGCACCCCGACGTGATTCGGGACGACGTCGACCAGTATCCCCAGACCGGCCGAGTGCGCCGTATCGGCGAGATTCTGCAGGCCCTCGCGGCCACCGCGGGACGGGTCGGTGCTGGTGTGATCGACCACGTCGTAGCCGTGGTCCGACCCGGCGGTGGACTGCAGTAGCGGCGACAGATAGAGCCAGTCGGCGCCGAGCCGGCGAATGTAGTCCACCTGCCCGGCGACGTCGTCGAGGGTTTGCCGAGCATTCACCTGAAACCGGTAGGTGGAGTGCGGTGTGGTCATCGTCGGCGCCGAATCAGGACGGTCACCGGGTGTCGTCGGCAACGGCTGGCTTCCCTTCCGCGGCCTGACTGGTGCTGACCGGTATCGGCGGTATGGAAGGGACGGTGGCGGCCGGGACGTCGCCGGCGGCCTTGTCCTGGTCAAGACCGGCAACAGCTTCCAGCACCACCATGCCCTTGTCGGCGACCGTCACCAGGCCGCCGGCGGGGATGGCTGATGTCGATTCCGGCAGGCCGTTGGTGTCGATCACGATGCGCCAGGCCGCGGCGAACTTGCTGGCCGGCAGGGTGAACTGCAGGGGCGCGTCATGGGCGTTGAACATCAGCAGGAACGAGTCGTCGACCACCACGCTGCCGCGCATATCCCTGCCACGGATGGCGTTCCCGTTGAGATAGACGGCGACCGAACGGCCGAAACCCGAATCCCAGTCCTGGTCGCTCATGGCCACCCCCGACGGCGCGAACCAGACGATGTCCGGTTGTGGCTCGTCACCCCTGCGGGCCGGTGTGCCGTCGAAGAACCGGCGGCGGCGGAACGTCGGATGATGCTTACGCAGCCTGGCCACCGACGCGGCGAACTCCACCAGCGCCTCGTCCTGATGATCCCAATCCACCCAGCTGAGCGGCGAGTCCTGGCAGTAGGTGTTGTTGTTGCCCTGCTGGGTACGGCCCATCTCGTCGCCGTGGGCGATCATCGGAACCCCTTGCGACAGCAGCAGTGTCGCCAGGAAGTTTCGTCGCTGCCGCACCCGCAGCGCGTTGATCGTCGGGTCGTCCGTCGGACCCTCGACGCCGCAGTTCCAGGACCGGTTGTGCGATTCGCCGTCCTTGTTGTTCTCGCCGTTGGCCTCGTTGTGCTTGTCGTTGTAGGACACCAGGTCGTTGAGGGTGAAGCCGTCGTGGGCGGTGATGAAGTTGATGGAGGCGACAGGGCGACGGCCGGAATGCTCGTACAGGTCTGCCGATCCGGTGAGCCGGGAGGCGAACTCGCCGAGGGTGGCCGGTTGACCACGCCAGAAATCGCGCACCGTGTCGCGGTACTTGCCGTTCCACTCGGTCCACTGCGGCGGGAAGTTGCCGACCTGATAGCCACCGGGACCCAGGTCCCACGGCTCGGCGATCAGCTTGACCTGGCTGACGATCGGGTCCTGCTGGACGAGTTCGAAGAACGCCGACAGCCGGTCGACGTCGTAGAACTCCCTGGCCAGGGTGGCCGCCAGGTCGAACCGGAAGCCGTCGACATGCATCTCGGTGATCCAGTACCGCAGCGAATCCATGATCAGCTGCAGCGCATGCGGGTGCCCGACATTGAGCGAATTGCCGGTGCCGGTGTAATCCATGTAATGCTGCAGATCGCCGTCCACCAAACGGTAGTAGGCGGCATTGTCGATCCCGCGGAAAGACAGGGTAGGGCCGAGCTGGTTGCCCTCGGCCGTGTGGTTGTAGACGACGTCCAAGATCACTTCGATGCCGGCGGTGTGCAGCGCCTTGACCATTGCCTTGAATTCCTGCACCTGCTGGCCACGGTCGCCGTAGGCGGAATAGCCGTTGTGCGGGGCGAAGAATCCGATGGTGTTATAACCCCAGTAGTTCCGCTTGCCTCTGTCCAACAGGATGTTGTCCTGAACGAACTGGTGCACCGGCATCAGTTCGATGGCGGTGATGCCGAGCCGGACCAGGTGGTCGATCACCGCCGGGTGGGCCAGACCGGCATAGGTGCCACGCTCGTCCTTGGGTACCTCGGGATGCTGCTGGGTGAGACCCTTCACGTGCGCCTCGTAGATCACCGAAGCGGCATACGGGGTGCGCGGGCTGCGGTCGCCCGACCAGTCGAAGAACGGGTTGATCACCACACCCCAGGACATGTGCGGACCCGAGTCCTCGTCGTTGGGTAGGTCCGGCTTACCGAGCTGGTAGGCGTACAGCGCCGGTTCCCAGTCGATCTCGCCGCAGACGGCCTTCGCATACGGATCGAGCAGCAGCTTGTTGGGGTTGCACCGGCTGCCCTTCGCCGGGTCGTCCGGCCCGTGCACCCGGAAGCCGTAGCGCTGGCCCGGCTGCACCGTCGGCAGGTAACAGTGCCAGACGAAGGCGTCGACCTCGGGCATCTCGAACCGCTGCTCGGTTGCGCCTGCAGTGCCGTTCTCGGTCAGTAGGCAGAGCTCGACCTTCTCGGCCACCTCGCTGAACAGCGCGAAGTTAGTGCCTGTGCCGTCGAAGGTCGCGCCCAAGGGATAGGCGTTGCCGGGCCAGACGTCCATCAATCCTCCACATCGAAGGGCCCAGCGGTGTCGGACTCACACAACGTGGCGCTGCGTGAGCGCCGGAGCCCGTCACCACCCTAACCGGGCCCTACCGCGCGACCGTCGGTGTCCCGGTGCCACCGTCGACGTCGCCGCCGGCCCTGGCCTTTCCGGCATGTCGGCGAGTGCGACTACCCTCGCCGCTGTGCCCGACCCGTCCAGTTACCGCCCGGCTACCGGCACCATTCCGGACTCACCGGGTGTCTACCGGTTCCGCGATCCAGCCGGTCGGGTGATCTATGTCGGCAAGGCCAAGAGCCTGCGCTCCCGGCTCAATTCCTATTTCGCCGACGCGGCCTCACTGCACCCGCGGACGTTCCAGATGGTGACCACCGCCGGCAGCGTGCAGTGGACCGTTGTCTCGACGGAGGTCGAGGCGCTGCAGCTGGAATACAACTGGATCAAGGAATTCGACCCACGTTTCAACGTCCGGTACCGCGACGACAAGAGCTACCCGGAACTGGCCGTCACGGTGGGGGAGGAGTATCCCCGGCTGCAGGTGATGCGCGGCCCACATCGCAAGGGCGTCAAGTACTTCGGGCCGTACGCCCACGCCTGGGCCATCCGGGAAACCCTCGACCTGCTGCTGCGGGTGTTCCCGGCCAGAACCTGCTCCGCGGGGGTGTTCCGCCGGTCGGGGCAGATCGGCCGGCCCTGCCTGCTGGGCTACATCGGCAAGTGCGCGGCACCGTGCGTTGGCCGGGTCAGCGCCGAACAGCACAGGGCGATCGTCGAGGATTTCTGCGACTTCATGGCCGGCAAGGCAGATCCGCTGGTCCGCCGGCTGCAGCTGGACATGGAAGCGGCGGCGGCGGCCCTCGATTTCGAGAAGGCGGCCAGGCTTCGGGACGATCTGGGCGCTGTCCGTCGCGCCGTGGAGAAGCAGGCCGTGGTGTTCGGCGACGGGACCGACGCCGACGTGATCGGGGTGCAGGCCGACGATCTGCTGGCCTCCGTCCAGGTGTTCCACGTCCGCGGCGGCCGGGTCCGTGGCCAACGCGGCTGGATCGTCGACGTTGACTCCGACGTGGCAGTGGTGGACTCCGAGTCGGAGCGCATCAGCACCTTGGTGGAGAACTTCCTGCTGCAGTTCTACGGCGATCGGGCCGACGATGATGTGCTGACGGCGGTGCCAAGGGAGATCCTGGTGCCGGGACTGCCGGACGACCCGGAACAGCTGGCCGACTGGCTGTCGGGGCTGCGCGGATCGCGAGTGGATCTGCGGGTGCCGCAGCGGGGCGACAAGCGCGCACTGGCCGAGACGGTGCACCGCAATGCCGTCGAAGCGCTGGCCCAGCATCGCTTGAAGCGCGCCAGCGATCTGACGGCCAGGTCGGCGGCGCTCAGCGAGTTGGGCAGCACGCTGGAGATGGACGCGGCACCGCTGCGCATTGAATGCATCGACATCTCACACGTCCAAGGCACCAATGTCGTCGCCTCGTTGGTGGTCTTCGAAGATGGTCTGCCCAAGCGCAGTGATTACCGCAGGTTCGTGATCAGGGATCGACCAGGCGACGATGTCGCGTCGATCGCCGAGGTGGTGCGTCGCCGGTTCACCCACGGCGTGAGCGACGGGTCCGACGGTGCAGCCGGCCATGACGAAACCCGTTCCGCTGCAACGGCTGTGCCACCGCCGCAGCAGTCGGGGCCGATCGTGGAACCAGCCGAATCCGCCCCCCTTGGCACCGCGAAGCTGCCGGAACCCGGTGATCGGCCACCGGGGATCAACCCGGAAACCGGCAGACCGCGCCGCTTCGCCTACCCACCACAGCTGCTGGTGGTGGATGGTGGCGCTTCGCAGGTGAACGCGGCGGCCACCGTGCTGGCCGAGCTGGGCATCGCCGACGTCACGGTGTGCGGTCTGGCGAAGAGACTGGAGGAGGTCTGGGTTCCGGCGTTCGACGACACCGTCGAGAACCCGATTATTTTCCCGCGGACCAGCGAGGCGCTCTACCTGCTGCAGCGGCTGCGGGACGAGGCACACCGGTTCGCCATCACCTTCCACCGCGCGAAACGGTCGAAGGCGATGACGGTGTCGGTGCTCGACGGCATTCCCGGTCTGGGCGAGACCAGGCGCCGGGCACTGTTGCGGCACTTCGGCTCGCTGAAGCGGCTGCGGGCCGCCTCCGCCGACGAGATCGTTGCGGTCCCGGGCATCGGGCCGGCCACCGCAGCGGTGATCGTGGAGGCGTTGGCCGGTAGCGGTCCGAGTGCAACCGCTGCGCCGGCAGCGCCCGGACGAGACAGTGGAAGCGGACGAC
>JALYXB010000053.1 GCA_030947305.1 Actinomycetota bacterium
GAATACGAGCTGATCGATACCGGGGTGTTCGGCGATCCGGCAGAGCTGGCCAATGGCGGCCAAGGCGAATATGCGATGGTGACGTGCGAGTGGGCAAAGGCGGGCCCACGCGATGTCTGCCTGACGATTTCTGTGCAGAACCGCTCCGATCATGAGGCCATCGTGCACGTCTTGCCGACCGTGTGGTTTCGCAACACCTGGTCGTGGGGAAACCCTGTCGGGCAACAGGATCCGGCGCCAACGCCGCGACTGTTCGCCGACGGCGGGGTACTGCGCGGACACCATCCAGGCTACGGCGAGTTGGCGGTGGTCTCGGCCGGGCCGACCGGTACCGGAGCTACCGCGCCGCAGATGCTGTTCTGCGACAACGAGACCAACGTCCGCAAACTGTACGGCGAGGGCGCCGACGCGAGGTTCGCCGGCGCGCCGGCCACCAGGTACCCCAAGGACGGCATCAACGATCACGTCGTCAGTGGCGCGGCCACCGTCAATCCCGACGGGCAGGGCACCAAGGCTGCCTTTCACCACGTGCTGGTGATTCCGGCCGGTCAGACCCAGGTGGTGACGGCCAGGCTCACCGGCGACGATCAGGTCGGCCCGCTCAACACGGTCGCCGAGCTGACGAAAGTCAGGGCGCAGGAGTCGGATACCTTTTGGCACAGCGTGTTCGGTGAACTCGGTGCGGAGCCGGCAACGGTGGCCCGGCAGGCCATGGCCGGGCTGCTGGCCAGCAAACAGTATTACCCGTACAACGTCCGACGGTGGTTGGCCGGTGATCCGAGCCAACCTGCACCGCCGGCCGGGCACGTCAGTCATCGGAATGCCGGCTGGACGACACTGTTCGCCGACGACGTGATCCTGATGCCCGACCCGTGGGAATACCCCTGGTTCGCCAGCTGGGATCTCGCCTTCCAATGCGTGGCGCTGGCCGCGGTGGACCCTGAGCTGGCCAAGTCGCAGCTGCTATTGCTGCTCCGCGAGTGGTACCAGCACCCCAATGGCCAGATCCCGGCCTACGAATGGGATTTCAGCGACGTCAACCCACCTGTCCATGCCTGGGCAGCGCTGCAGATCTTCCAGATCGACGGTGGTAGCGACACCGCCTTCCTCGAACGAGCAGTCCACAAGCTGCTCATCAACTTCACCTGGTGGGTCAATCGCAAGGACGCCGAGGGCAACAACCTATTCGAGGGCGGCTTTCTCGGCCTGGACAACATCGGGCCCTTCGACAGATCGAAGCAGCTGCCCGGTGGTGCAGTTCTCGAGCAGAGCGACGGGACCGCCTGGATGGGGATGTATTGCCTGGACATGTTGAACATCGCCATCGAACTGGCATCAGCTGACCACACTTACGACGACGTGGCCACCAAGTTCCTCGAACACTTCTGCCTGATCGCCGACGCCGCCAATGATCTCGGGCTCTGGGACGCCGACGATGGCTTCTACTACGATCTGATCCGGCAGCGGGACGGGGAAACCCGTCGGGTGGAAGTGCGCTCGGTTGTCGGGTTGATCCCACTGCTCGCGGTGGGCAGGATCTCCGAGGACGTCGCCAAAGCGATGCCGGGTCTGGCCGACCGGCTGGCCTGGCTGCTGGAGAACCGACCGGGGACCGGAGAAGCTATCCACTTCGACCGCGCCGAGCACCCGGGGTTGTTGGCACTATGCGGCACCGACCGACTGCCACTGGTGCTGCGCATCATGTTCGACACCGGCGAATTCCTTTCGCCGCACGGGATCCGCAGTGTCTCGGCCGCTCACCGGCAACACCCGGTGACCTTGGACATCGACGGCGTCGACTTCTCGGTCGACTACGAACCTGCCGAATCGCGCACCGCCCTGTTCGGTGGGAACTCCAATTGGCGGGGACCGATCTGGTTCCCCATCAATGCGCTGCTGATCAGCTCACTGCGCAGGTACGGCGGGTACACCGGCAACACCGTGCGCGTCGAGCTGCCCACCGGTTCCGGGCGGACGTGCACATTGACCGAAGCGGCCGATGAATTGACCGGACGGCTGATCGGGTTGTTCCTGCCGGCCGCGAACGGACAGCGCCCGTGCCAGGCCGGGCTGCCGTGGCAGGACGACATCTTCTTCAACGAGTACTTCCACGGCGATACCGGATTTGGGCTCGGCGCCAGCCATCAAACCGGCTGGACAGCCCTGGTCGCGACGCTGGCCCTTGGCTGGCCGCGCTGAATGTGGCCGGTTCAGCGTTGGCGTGCCGGTCCGGGCGCGGCGGGATCTACGCTTGCCGCCATGACGCAGCCCGCCACAGCGCCTCCCGTCCCACCCGCCTTGCCGTCGACGGCACTGCTCACCGATCAGTACGAGCTGACAATGCTGCAGGCGGCCCTGGCCGATGGCACCGCCGAGCGACAATGCACCTTCGAGGTATTCGCCAGGCGGCTGCCCAACGGCAGGCGCTACGGCGTGGTGGCAGGCACCGGGCGCTTGCTGGACGCGTTGGACTCGTTCACCTTCGGCGACGCCGAATTGGCCAGACTGGACCCCATCCTGGACCGGCGAACCCTCGATCACCTGGCCGACTACCGCTTCGACGGTGACATCGCCGGCTACCCGGAAGGCGAGCTGTTCTTTCCGGGCAGCCCGGTCTTGTCGATCTCTGGCACGTTCGCCTCGACGGTGGTCCTGGAAACCCTCGCCCTGTCGATCTACAACCACGACTGCGCGGTCGCCGCGGCGGCCGCCAGGATGGCCAGCACCGCCGGCGATCGAACGCTGATCGAGATGGGCTCGCGCCGCGCGCACGAAGAAGCGGCCGTCGCGTGTGCGCGGGCGGCCTACCTGGCCGGCTTCGACGTC
>JALYXB010000077.1 GCA_030947305.1 Actinomycetota bacterium
CCGGTGCGCCAGCTCACCATCGTTGGTGAGCAACAACAATCCCTCGGAGTCCATGTCGAGTCGGCCGACATGAAACAGTCGCTCGGTGCGGTCCTCGACCAGCTGCCCGATGTGCGGGCGGCCCTGCTCGTCGGACATCGTCGACAACATCCCCGGTGGTTTGTTCAGCGCCAGGTACACCTGATCGGATCGCATCTGGATGCGGTTGCCGTCGACGTGCACGACCGCCTCCGCCGGATCGATCCGCATCCCCATCTCGCGGACGACGATGCCGTCAACCTTCACCCTGCCGTCGCGAATCATCTCCTCGGCGCGGCGGCGAGAGGCAACGCCGGCGGACGACAGCACCTTCTGCAGCCGCACCCCAAGGGCGCGTTCGTCGGCCGAGAACTTCGGCGCGGCAGTGTCTTTCGCCGGGTGATCGAATTGGTCAGACATCGTCGATGGCATCTACTTCAGGCAACAAAGGACCGATCTCCGGCAGCTCTTCCAATGAGTTCAGCCCCAACCGTTCCAAGAACTGTTCGGTTGTGCGGTACAGCAGGCCACCGGTTTCGGCGTCGGCGCCGACCTCTTCGATCAACCCGCGGGCGACCAGGGTGCGGATCACGCCGTCGACGTTGACGCCACGGACACCGGCGATCCTGGCACGGGTGACCGGCTGCCGATACGCAATCACCGCAAGGGATTCCAGGGCTGCTCTGGACAGCCGGGACTGTTGCCCGTCCAGGACGAACCGTTCGACCACCGGGGCGAAGGAGTCCCTGGTATAGAATCTCCAGCCGCCGCCGACCTCCCGCAGGTCGATACCGGATCGCGCCTGTGCGTAACGGCGAGTCAGCGAGATCAGCTCGGTGCGCACCTCGCCGACACTTCGGCCGACGGCGGTCGCCAGTGCCTGTTCGGTGACGGGGCTGTCGACGACCAACAGCACCGCCTCCAGCGCACCGACCAGATCGTCATCGCAGATCCTCGCCGGATAGTTCGTCAGACCCGTTGCGCCGGTGTCGATCTCGCTACTCACTCGTACTCCTCGTCGGTGGCCGGCACCGCGGTGACCGCCGGGTCGCCGCCCGTCCAGCGGACGGTCAACAGCCCGAGCGGCTCCGGCTGGTCGAAGGTGACGGCCGCCTCCCGGTAGAGGTTCAGCAGGCCGAGGAATCTGGCCACCACCTCCAGCGTCAGATCGCAGCCGGCAACCAGTTGCCCGAAAGTCATCGGAGCGCCGCCGGCCAGTAGCAACCTCATCGCCGCCGTCTGGTCGGCGACCGACACGGAAGAGGCGTGGATATGCGCCAGCGAGATCGTCGGCGGCGGCTTCGGCTCGAACACCAAGCCGGCCAACTCGGCGAAGGCGGCCGCGTCCATCCCGATGTGCACCTCTGGCAGCAGCCCGAGGTAGCGATCTTCCAGGGTCACCGCGCGCGGATAGCGGCGCTGCGCTGTCGATTCCAGTTCCCGTAGCAGACTCGCCACCTGTTGGTAGGCGCGGTAAGCCAGCAGCCGGGCGAACAGCAGGTCCTTTGCCTCCAGCAGGGCCAGATCGTCCGGGTTCTCCACGTCGGCGTCCGGCAGCAACCGGGCTGCCTTCAGGTCCAGCAGGGTCGCCGCCACCACCAGGAACTCGGTGACCTGTTCCAGATCCCAGTCGTCGCCCATTGCCTTCAGGTGGGCGATGAACTCGTCCGTCACCTTGTGCAGCGCTACCTCGGTGACGTCCATCCGATGCTGGCTGATGAGCTTCAGCAGCAGGTCGAACGGGCCGTCGAAGTTGTCCAGCTGCACCCGGAAAACAGCGCGCCCGTTCGGGAGCACCACAGCTGGAGCAGGCACCGCGTCAGGGGCGGCCACCGCGCCGCCGGTGGTCACCGCGCGATCACTTCCCTGGCCAGTGCCCGGTAGGCATCAGCCGCCGACGAGGTCGGGGCGTAACTGGTGATCGGTTCGCCGGCGACGGTGGTCTCCGGGAATTTGACGGTCCTTGAGATCACCGCGTCGTACACATCGTCGTTGAATCTCTGCACCAGCATCGCGACCACGTCGCGGGCGTGCACAGTACGGCCGTCGAACATGGTGACAAGCACGCCGTCGATTTCCAGGCCGGGATTGATCCGCTGCTGCACCTTCTCGATGGTGTCCACCAGCAGCGCCACCCCGCGCAGCGAGAAAAACTCTGCGGCCACCGGCATGATAACGCCGTTGGCACACGCCAGCGCGTTTACCGTCAGCAGTCCGAGCGATGGCTGGCAATCGATCAGCACGTAGTCGTAGGCGTGCAGCAGCGGCCGCAGTGCCCTGGCCAGGGTCTGCTCGCGGCCCACCTCGCTGATCAGCTGCACTTCGGCTGCCGACAGGTCGATGTTCGCCGGGATGAGGTCCAGACCGTCGACCTTGGTGGAGACCAGCACGTCGGTGACCGAGGTCGTCGTCTCCAGCATCAGGTTGTAGATGGTGCGGTCCAGCTCATGGCTCGGCACCCCCAACCCCGCGGACAACGCACCCTGTGGGTCGAGGTCGACCAGTAGTACTTTCCGGCCGAAGCCGGCGAGAGCGGCGCCCAGGTTGATGGTCGAGGTGGTCTTGCCGACCCCACCCTTCTGGTTGCACATGGCAATCACCCTGGCCGGGCCGTGCGTGGTCAGTGGTGCTGGTTCGGGAATGTCGCGCAGCGGCCGACCGGTCGGCCCGAGCATGGCGCCGGACGCTGCATCCGGTACTGGTGGAGCGGCCGCCGCGGTGCTGGCAACGTCCGGGGCCGGGTCCATCGGGGTTTTCTCAGCCGGGCGGGGATCCGCGCTTGCGGTGATCCAGGCGCTGTCATCCGGTTCGGTCATCGGTCTGCGATCTCCCAGCTCACTCGTGTCGTCATCCCGACGAACGTCCCGCAAGACTATGCGGACAATCCGATCCTGACCAACGCGACCCGCGGCGATCGACGGCCGTGTGTGGCACAGGAGCAGGCCGGGAGCGGTGACAGACAGCAAGGCGACGGGCGCTGCCCCTGTCGCGACCGCACGTCAACGGGCCCGCGGGTGGGAGGTGGCGTAGACCTCGCGCAAAGCGTCGACGGTGACCAGGGTGTAGATCTGCGTGGTGGTGACGGAGGCATGCCCGAGTAGCTCCTGCACGCTGCGCACGTCGGCACCACCCTCGAGCAGATGGGTAGCGAAGGAATGTCGAAGTGTGTGCGGCGAGACTTGTTCGGCCAGCCCGATGCTCTCGGCGGCGTCGCGGAGCACCTGCCACGCCGATTGCCGGGACAGCCTTGACCCGCGGACATTCAGCAGTAGTGCCGCGGTGCCCCTACCCTTGGCAGCCAGCGCCGGTCGGCCCCGCACCAGGTAGGCCTGCACGGCTGCGGCAGCGTACGAGCCGACCGGAACCACCCGCTCCTTATTGCCCTTGCCGAACAGCCGGAGGTACCCGGTGGCCGGGTTCACCGGATCGGACACATCGGCTAGATCATCTACGTCGAGCCCGACCGCCTCCGAGATGCGGGCACCGGTGGCATACAACAGCTCCAGCAACGCCCGGTCCCGCAGCATCCGTGGCTCGTCACCGGAGGCCGAATCGATCAGCCGGCCGACGGTAGCCACATCCAACGCCTTCGGTAGCCGCTTCGCCGGAGTCGGTGGGTGCACATCGACTGACGGATCGATCGACAGGAGGCCCTCCGCCAGCAGGAACCGATGCCAGCCGCGAACCGCCACCACTGCCCTGGCGGCGGACGACGCGGCCAACGGCGGGTGATCGGCGTTCCCCTCGCGCAGCACCGCGAGGTACTCGGCCACGTGTGCTGGCTCGATGGCTGCCATTTCGGTCACACCGGACGCGGCTAACTGACTCAGGTACCGGTCGAGGTCGCGCCGGTAGGACAGCAACGTGTTGCGGGCGACGCCCCGTTCAACCGCCAAGTGGTCGAGATAGCCGCGCAGCGCGGCGCTGAGAGCCGCAGACGGCCGGGCAACCTCGGCGGCGCTCACCAGTACCCATCCGGGGTGAGGTCGGGCCGGTCGGCTGCTTCGAGGGCGGGTCCGCCGGTCCACTCGTCGTTGCCGGGCCTTAGCGACCGACCCGCCCGCTGCGAACCCTCGCAGTCCAGCACCCGGCCGGCAGCCAGGATCCCGGCCACCGCCGAGGCATTGACGATCCTGCCATCAAGGACCGCGTCGATCGCCTGTGCCAGCGGCACTCTGACGATGCGCAGGTCCGCCTCCTCGTGCCGGATCTCACCCTGACGACCGATGTCGGACAGCCCACGGGCCAGGAAGGTCCGCACCGACTCTGTGGTGAATCCCGGTGAGACGGCGATGTCCACCAGAATCTCCCAACGCGCCGCCGCCAATCCGGCCTCCTCGGCCAGCTCGCGTTGCGCCGCGGGCAGTGGCGGCTCCCCCGGCACGTCCATCAACCCGGCCGGCAACTCCCACAGCCGCCGACCGAGCGGATGCCGATACTGCTCGACCAGCACCACAAGGCCGTCCTCGTCCAGCGCAACCACGGCGACGGCCCTGTCGTGCTCGACCACCTCGCGCTTGGCGAATTCACCACCCGGCATTTCAATCTCGTCGATGCGCACTTTCGCCACCACACCGTCGAACACCCGCTCGGTCGAGCGGACCTCGAAGTCGGCCATCAGCGGTCGGCCGTGACGACGCTCCGGTCAGTGGCACGCGCGCTCGGCTCGGCGGCGTCGTCGGAAACCGTTGGTGGGTCGAGCTGTGCCGCCGACTGCTGGGCAGGCTCCATCGGCAGGCGCTCCGACTGCAGGTAGTCAAGGCTCGCCCGGACGAATGCCGAGAACAGCGGGTGCGGCCGAGTCGGACGGGACTTGAACTCCGGGTGGGCCTGGGTGGCGACCAGGAACGGGTGCCGGCTCCGATCCAACTCGACGAATTCGACCAGCGACGAGTCGGGCGAGGTGCCGGACAGGTGCAGTCCGGCGGCCTCCAGCCGCTCGCGGTAGGCGTTGTTCACTTCGTACCGATGCCGGTGCCGCTCGGAAACCGTTGTGGTTCCATAGATCTCGGCCACAAGAGAGCCGGGAGTCAGCCGCGCGGGATAGGCCCCGAGGCGCATGGTGCCGCCCATGTCCTTCTCGCCTGAGATCACCTCGGTCTGATCTGCCATGGTGGCGATCACCGGATCTGCGGTGGTGGCATCGAATTCGGCCGAGTTGGCCGCACCGAGCCCGGCCAGGTTCCTGGCCGTTTCGATCACAATGCACTGCAGGCCAAGGCAAAGGCCGAGTACCGGGATCTTGTTGATCCGCGCGTGGGTCACCGCGCCGACCTTGCCCTCGATGCCCCGCACTCCGAAGCCACCAGGGATCAGCACCCCTTGCACGTCCTCCAGCGCGGCAGCGGCCCCAGCCGGTGTGGCGCAGTCGTCGGAGGGCACCCAGACGATCTCGACCTTGGCCCGGTGTGCGAACCCGCCGGCCCGCATCGCCTCGGTCACCGACAGGTAGGCATCCGGCAGGTCGATGTACTTGCCCACCAACGCAATCCGCACCGTCTCGGTAGGCCGGTGCACCCGCTCCAGCAGATCGCCCCACTGGGTCCAGTCCACGTCGTGGAAGCTCAACCCGAGCCGGCGCACCACGTAGGCGTCCAATCCCTCTGTGTGCAGCACCTTGGGGATGTCGTAGATGGACGCCGCATCCGGCGCCGCGACCACCGCCTCGGCGTCCACGTCGCACATCAGCGAGATCTTTCGCTTGAGCGCTTCCGGGATCTCCCGGTCGCTGCGGCAGACCAGCGCGTCCGGTTGGATGCCGATGTTGCGCAGCGAGGCGACACTGTGTTGGGTGGGCTTGGTCTTGAGCTCTCCGGATGGCGCCAGGTACGGCACCAGTGAGACGTGCAGGAAGAAGACATTGTCGCGACCGAGGTCGTGGCGCACCTGGCGGGCCGCTTCCAGAAACGGCAGCGACTCGATATCGCCTACGGTGCCGCCGATCTCGGTGATCACGACATCGGGAACCGAGCCATCCGCCGCCGGATCCGACATGGCCAGGATGCGTTCTTTGATCTCGTTGGTGATGTGCGGAATTACCTGCACGGTGTCGCCGAGGTACTCGCCGCGGCGCTCACGGGAAATCACCCGGGAGTAGACCTTGCCGGTGGTGACGTTCGCCCGATCGGACAGGTTGCGATCCAGGAACCGTTCGTAATGACCGATGTCGAGGTCCGTCTCCGAACCGTCCTCGGTCACGAAGACCTCCCCGTGTTGGAACGGGTTCATCGTGCCGGGATCGACATTGAGGTACGGATCCAGCTTCTGCATGGTGACCCGCAGCCCGCGCGAGGTGAGCAGCCGTCCCAGGCTGGATGCCGTCAGCCCCTTCCCGAGGGACGACGCGACGCCGCCGGTGACAAAGATGTGCTTGGTGACATGCGCCGATGGCGGCAATGCGACTCCCGTGGTCCGTTGGCCGAACGTGCTGTGCGACTCGACGTCTTCTCGGCCACAGACCGGGGGCGCCGTGCTCTCCACGGGGTTTCACTCTAACCGACATCTGGCGCGATCGGCCAGCCCGCCGCGCAGCCTCACACCCGGGCGCCTCCGCTCGCCCACTACCCGCATGCGGCGGCCCCCGGAACAAGGTCCCGGGGACCGCCGCGGTGCATCGCTCAGAGCGAAACGTAGGAAGCTGGGTGCTGGCCAGGCAGGTCAACCGACAGCGAGGGCCGGGATCGGTGCCTGCGCACCGGTGCCGGTGCCGTACTGACCGACGCCGCCGCCGTTCTGCTCAACCAGCGCGAGCACGGCTGCCAGCCGTCCGGTGGTGGTGTCCACATCGTCGACGGTGGTCACCCCGCCGCTGCTGGCGGCATCGGACCGAATAGCGCCGACCGCGCCCTTGGCGGAATCGGAGCCCGTACGGCCGGCCACCACCACCCCGCCGGCGACCGTCTTCAGCTGCCTGGCGAGGTCGGCAACCGCTGCCGCCCTGTCGCTCTCGGAACCACCGGTGTTAGCCCCGCCGGTCAGCACGAGAACCAGCCGACCTGGCGACTGGGTACCGCTGGCACTGACGAATCCGGCGCTGGACAGGGCCGTCATCGCCGCGGTGGCCTCATCGGGCTTCGCGGTGGCGGTGCCGTTTTTGTCCGTCAGCAGCACGGCGCCGAGCAGCGCACCGGCGAGGGTGCCCGCCGAGCCGCTCTGCGGAAGCACGCCGGCCCCCGCCGGCAGCGATTTGGCCACCAGCGACTCCAGCTCGGAGGACCGCGCTGGGTCGGTGAAGTCCGCGGTCAGCTGGATCTGCGAGGTGACAGTGGCGCCGGCCCTTGCCAGCAGCCCCAGCACCGCGTTCTTGTCACCGGGATCGGTGTCCGTGCTGGTGATCAGCACGACGCTGGCCTTCGGCAGGGTGCCACGAGCAGCCAAGGCGCTGACGTCGCCGGCGAACCGCTGATCCGAGGACACCTGCTTGGTGAGACCGTCGTTCTGCTTCTGCAGGGTGTCCCGCTGCACGGTCAGCTGCGTCTTGTCGTCCTGCATCCCGACCAGGATCGGCGACTGCACCTTCGTGGCACCGAGCACGATGCCGAGTGCCAACGCCAGGAAGACCGCAGCAATGGAAATGATGTGGTAGCGCATAGAGATCATCAGAAAAGCCCCTTGGCCCAGTTGGTGAAATCGTCCCACCAGCCGCGCACCAGCTGCGCGTAGGTACCTGAGACGTCGGAGTAATAGATGGCGGCCGCCACTGCGATGACCGCGGCCAGCAGTAGCACCACCACCAGCCACCAGGAGACCTTCGGCCGGTACAGCTTGGCGACGGCCGGCGCCTCCACCACCTTGTCGGCCACCCGCATCCGCACCAAGAAGGTGGACGCGGTTGAGCCCTGGCCGACGTCGAGCAGCTCGGTGAGCGAGGAGTGCATGCCGATGGTCACCATCAGCGAGGCGCCGTGGGCATCGGCCAGCAGCAGGGCAAGGTCGCCCGAGCTACCGGTGGCCGGGAACGTCACCGCGCCGACACCGAGGTCCTGAAGCCGCTCGAGGCCCGGCGCGTGCCCGTCGGTATGGGCAGGGATGACGACCTCCGCGGTGCGTTTGAGGGTTTCGTCCTCGATCCGCTCCGGGTTACCGACGATGACGTCGGGGACGTAGCCCCGCGACACCAGCGCATCGGCGCCGGCATCGACCCCGATCAAGACGGGCCGATAGTCGGCAATGAACTTCTTCAGCGACTTCAGGTCCTCGTCGGTGTCCGGCGAGCCGGCCACGATCAGTACCTGCTTGTCGTTCATGTCGGTGGCCAGTTGGGGAATGCCGACGCCGTCCAACAGCAGTGTGCGTTCCCGCTTCATGTACTCGATGGCGTTCGCAGCGAAAGCCTCGAGCTGGGCGGCCATCCCCGACTTGGCCTCGATCATCAGATCGGCCACCGACTCCGAGGTCTGCTCGACACCGGAGACGATTTCTTCCTCGCCGACGTACAGCGTGCCGTCGTGCAGCCGCACCCTGGCCCCATCGCGGAGTCGGACGAAGACCTTGTCGCCTACCTGATCGATCAATGGGATTCCGGCTGCGACCAGGATCTCGGGACCCAGGTTCGGGAAGCGGCCCGAGATCGACGGTGCCGCGTTGACCACGCCGGTGACATCGGCCTTGACCAGCGCATCCGCCGTGGCGCGGTCGATATCGGTGTGGTCGAACACCACGATGTCGCCGTGGCCGACCCGACCGATCAAGGAATCACTACGCCGTGCCACCCGCGCGACGCCTGTGACGCCTGGTAGCGCCTGTGGCTGGCGTGACAGAAGTCTCATAGAACGCATGGTGGCAGTGATCCACACGGAGTGGGTGGAGGCGCGGCGCGTCGGCGCTTCATTTGTGCTGGCGATGCCCGGGTGCTGCCGATACCCGCGGGCTGCCCCATGCCGGCTGCCACTCAGGTGTCGCTGCTGGGGCAGTTCCGGTCAGCCGGCAGCCTGCAGCAGGTCGACGGCGTGGGCGAGGGCCGAATCGGTGTCGGTGCCGCCCAGCATCCTGGCCAGCTCGGCGATCCGGGCCACATCGTCGACCTGCCGGACGCTGGAGGTACCGACGGTACCGTCCGGCGCCGCATCCACCATGAATTGGCGGTCGGCGAACGCAGCCACCTGGGCCAGATGCGTCACCACGATCACCTGATGGCTCTTGGCCAGCCGAGCGAGCCGAGCGCCGATCTCGGTGGCGGCGCGGCCACCCACCCCCGCGTCCACCTCGTCGAAGACCAGGGTGCCGACGGTGTCGGCGCCGGCCAGTACCACCTCGAGCGCAAGCATCAGCCGCGACAACTCCCCGCCGGATGCGCCCCTGGCAATCGGCAGTTCTGGCGCGCCGGCGTGCGCAGTCATCACGATCTCCACCTGATCGATGCCATCCGGCCCAGCGTGCACCAGCCGCTTGCCCACCCTGACGGTGTCGGCCGCCGCTTCGGTGGCGACTCGATGGCTGACGTCGACCCGTAGCGCTGCGCGGCCCATAGCCAACTGGGCCAGCTCGGCGGTGGCTTCGCCGGCCAGCTTCTTGGCGGCCGCAGCCCGCTTCTTCGACAGCTCGGCGGCGGCGGTCGCTGTCGCCGCCGCAAGTCCGTCCACTTTCCTGGCCAGCGCTGCCAGGGCCTCGTCTGACGAGTCGAGTGTCTCCAGCTCGACACGGGCAGCGGCGGCCCAGCCGAGCACTGCATCGGTGTCGGCGCCGTAGCGCCGCGACAACGCACGCAGGGTCGCCTGCCTGGACAGTGCCTGCTCAAGCTTGGCCGGGTCGGCGTCGAGTTCCTCCAGGTAGCCGGCCAGCTCGGCGCTGACCTCGGCGAGCACCGACATCGCCTGCTGCAGAGCGGGTTTCCAGTCGGACAACCGGGTGTCGTTGCTGGCGGCCAACAGTCGGCCGGCGGCCTCGACCAGGCCGACGGCATGCGGGGTGTCTGCAGTGTTGTCGGCCGCCTCGGCGCCCGACAGCGCCAGCACCGCACCGGCGGCGGCGGCCCTGAGCGCATCGACGTTTCCCAGCCGGCGCACGGTGGCCACTAGCTCGGCGTCTTCGCCGGGAATCGGTGCTACCGCGTCGATCTCGGCCAGACCCATCCGCAATAGTTGTTCGCGCTGCGCGAGTTCGCGGGTTCTCGAGGTGCGGTCCAGAAG
>JALYXB010000123.1 GCA_030947305.1 Actinomycetota bacterium
TTAGCGCAATTGCAAAAGAACTCGGACAGTCCAGTAAGGACGTCGTTTCCAAGCTCCAGGAGCTGGGCGAGTTCGTCAAATCCGCGTCATCGACCATCGAGGCGCCCGTCGTGCGAAAGCTGCGCGAGGCATTCCCGGCGCCCACCCTCAGCGCACCCAACGGCGCCAGCGATGGCGCATCCACGGCCGCGGACACGGCCAAGCCTTCCGCACCCAAGCCAGGCACCCGTGGCCCGGCGGCCCAGGCCGCGCCGGTAGCCGATGCTCCGGCGCCGGCACCTCCCACCCCGTCGGTGGCCGCCGACTCGACCTTCCAGGCCCCGACAGCACCGGCTGCTCCCACAACGCCGCCGGCCCGCGTCAGCCCAACCCCAGCCGCTCCCGCACCGGCCCGGCCGGCACCGGCCGCACAGCCGGAGGTGGCCGCAGTCGTCACACCCGCTGTCGACTCGACCGAGGCGGCGCACGTCGACGGCGATGCCGCTACCCGGCCGCGAGCCACCAGTGGTGTGCCGGGCGCGCCGCGCCCACCGCGGATGGGGAACAACCCGTTCATCAACGCACCCCGTAACCCTGCTGCCCGTCCCGGCGGGGTGCCCGGCGTGCCCAGGCCCCCCGCCCGTCCAGGTGCGCCAGGAACTGGGCCGGCCGGTGCCAGGCCGGCACCCGGTAGCAGGCCGGGCGTTGCCGGCGGCGCTCGCCCTGGAACTCCGGGCGGACGTCCACCCACCGTCGGTCGACCGGGTGCCCCAGCTGGTGGCGCCGGTGGGCCCTACCGCGGTCCGAGTAGCGGCGGTGGCCCAGGCGGGGCTGGTGGCCCAGGCGGCGGTGCTCCCGGTGGCGGTTACCGCGGCGGCGGCGGCGGTGGTGGTGGTGGTGGCCCACGCGGCGGCGGCGCCGGTCGCGGCAATGCACCCGGTGCGTTCGGCCGCAAGGGCGGACCTGCCCGCAAGGGTCGCAAGTCCAAGAAGCAGCGTCGTCAGGAGTTCGACAACATGCTGGCGCCGGCGATCGGTGGCATCACCCTGCCGCGCGGCAACGGCCAGAGCATTCGGCTGGCCCGCGGTTCGTCGCTGGCCGATTTCGCCGACAAGATCGACGCGAATCCGGCGTCGATGGTGCAGGCGTTGTTCCATCTCGGCGAGATGGTGACGGCTACCCAGTCCGTATCCGACGACATCCTGGAGTTACTCGGATCCGAGATGGGCTTCGAGGTCGAGATCGTGTCTCCGGAGGACGAGGATCGCGAGCTGCTGGATTCGTTCGATCTGACCTACGGCGACAATGAAGGTGGCGAAGAGGAACTGCAGATCCGGCCGCCTGTCGTCACCGTGATGGGTCACGTCGACCACGGAAAGACCAAGCTGCTGTATGCCATCCGCGACACCAACGTCGTCGACCGCGAGGCCGGCGGCATCACCCAGCACATCGGCGCCTACCAGGTCGCCACCGAGCTGGGCGGTAACGAGCGCCTCATCACCTTCATCGACACCCCCGGTCACGAGGCGTTCACCGCCATGCGTGCCCGGGGATCGAAGTCCACCGACATCGTGGTGCTGGTGGTGGCGGCCGACGACGGCGTGATGCCGCAGACGGTCGAGGCGATCAACCATGCCAAGGCTGCCGACGTCCCGATCGTGGTGGCCGTCAACAAGATCGATAAGGAAGGCGCCAATCCGGCAAAGATCCGTCAGCAGCTCACCGAATACGGGCTGGTGGCGGAGGAGTACGGCGGCGACACCATGTTCGTCGACGTGTCGGCACGCGAGCGGATCAACCTTGACGGGCTGCTCGAGGCGGTCCTGCTGACCGCCGATGCCGCCCTTGACCTGCGGGCGAACCCGGACATGGAGGCGCAGGGCGTTTCCATCGAGGCACATCTCGACCGTGGCCGCGGCGCCGTGGCGACCGTGCTGGTTCAGCGCGGAACGCTGCACGTCGGCGACTCGATCGTGGCCGGCGAGGCGTTCGGCCGTGTTCGGGCCCTGCTGGACGAGAAGGGCGCCAACCTCAAGGAGGCGTTGCCGTCCCGGCCGATCCAGGTATTGGGGTTCACTTCGGTGCCGGGTGCCGGCGACTCCTTCATGGTGGTCGAGGAAGACAAGGTGGCTCGGCAAATCGCTCAGAGTCGTCAGGCTCGCAATCGCAAGGCACAGGTGGCGAACCGCCCACGGGTCTCGCTGGAATCGCTGCAGTCCGCGCTGGCCGAACGCAAGATCGAGCAGCTCACGATGATCATCAAGGGCGACAACTCCGGCACCGTAGAGGCGCTGGAAGATGCTCTGGTGAAGCTCGATGTCGGCGCCGAGGTCGACCTGCGGGTGGTGCACCGCGGCGTCGGCGGCATCACCCAGGACGATGTCAACCTGGCGGTTATCACCGATGCCATCGTGATCGGGTTCAACGTCAAACCGGTTCGTGGGGTGGCGGAGTCGGCGGCTCGCGAGGGTGTCGACATCAGGTACTACTCGGTGATCTACCAGGCGATCGACGAAGTGGAGGCGGCACTCAAGGGCATGCTGAAGCCGGAGTTCGAGGAGGTTCAGACCGGCACCGCGGAGATCCGGGAGATCTTCCGGAGCAGCAAGTTCGGCAACATCGCCGGTTCCATCGTCCGCTCGGGCGAGATCCGGCGGAACGCGAAGGCCAGGCTGCTGCGCAACGGTGTGGTGATCAACGACAACCTGCAGATCGACTCGCTGCGGCGCTTCAAGGACGATGCCACCGAGGTTCGTGAGGGCTTCGAATGCGGTATCGGCCTTGGCACTTGGAACAACATCGAAGTGGAAGACACCATCGAGACCTACGAAATGCGTGAGAAACCGCGCAGCTGAGTGGCCGCCGATGTACACCGGAGTTCTCGAGCTGGATGTCCTGCTCGGCGCAGTCGGGTCGTTGAAGCACAAGCGGGCAGTGATTCGCCCGGTGCTGGCCAGGCTGCGCCGGTTGGACGTCGCGGTGTGCGAGGCAGGTGAGCAGGACCTGCATCGCCGGGCCTTGATCGGAATCGCCTGCGTGTCGGGCGATGCCGGTCACCTGCAGGCGGTGTTGGACACCTGCGAGCGGCAGGTGGCGTCTGAGGTAGAGCTAGAACTGTTGTCCGCCAGGCGGCGGATCATCGGCCCGGACCGCTGAGTCCGGCCGGAGGCGAGGGAGGTAGCCCGATGGTCGACACCCCACGGGCCCGACGGTTGGCCAAGAGGATCGTGACGATCGTGGCCACCGAGTTGGAACACCAGGTCAAGGACCCACGGCTGGCGATGGTCACGGTCACCGCCGCCACCGTCACGCCCGACCTGCGCGAGGCTGTCGTGTACTACACCGTCTACGGCGACGACGACGATCAGCAGTCCAGCGCGATAGCGCTGGCCAGCGCGCTGGGGGTGCTGCGCAGCGCGGTCGGCAAGCAGACCGGTATCAAGTTCACCCCCACCCTGGAATTTCGGCCCGACAAGGTGCCGGAGACCTCGCAGCAGATCGAGGCGCTGCTGGCGGCGGCCAGAGCGGCCGATGCCGCCGTCGCCCAGCAGGCGGCCGGCGCCGTCTACGCCGGCGAGGCCGACCCTTATCGGGTCCCGCGCGATGACGGGGCCGACGGCGCCGATCTCGAGGACGCCGATCTCGAGGACGCCGATCTCGACCGCTCGAGAGGGACAGCCGAGCGGTGACCGGCGATCAGGGATCGACTCATCCCGGCCTGGCGATCGCCGCTCGCGAGGACGAGTTCGGGGCAGCCGTCCAGACCCTGCGCGCGGCTCGCTCCGTCCTACTGCTGGCGCACAACAATCCCGATGCGGACTCACTGGGATCCGCGCTGGCGCTGGCCCTTGGCCTGCAAGCCGGGGGCGCCATCGCCGCGGTGAGCTTCGATGTGCCGGGCGTCGTCCCGCAGTCGCTGTGCCAACTGCCGGGCATGCACTTGGTGACACCCGCCGACAGCTGGCTGGACAGCGCCATCGACGAACTCGACCTAATCGTCGCTCTGGATGCCGGTTCCGCCGAGCGGTTGGGCCGGCTGGCCGGCCTGTTCGGCCGCGGTGTACCGCTCCTGGTGATCGATCACCATGTGTCCAACACCTATTTCGGCGACCAGAATGTGGTGGACCCGACAGCCGACGCCACAGTGGCGCTGGTCGACGAGTTGTTGACGGCGCTGGGCATCCCGCTGGACATCGACCTGGCCACCCTGCTGTACGCCGGACTTGCCACCGACACCGGTGGCTTCCGGCACGGTTCGGCCGGCGCCCATCGGCTGGCCGCGCGATTCATGGAATCCGGAGTAGATCCACAGGCGGTGCTGCGACCGATCACCGATTCGCATCCGTTCGGGTGGATGCAGATGCTGTCCGACGTGTTGGGGCGAGCGACGCTCGACCCGGCCGCGATCGCCGGCCGCGGATTGGTGCACACCTACGTGTCTTTGGACGATCTGCGGTCGCTGCGGCAGGAGGAAGCCGACTCCGTGATCGACATCCTGCGCACCAGCCGGGAAGCCAGCGCCGCCGTCGTCGTCATCCAGACCGCCCCGGGCGAATGGCACGTTTCGCTGCGATCCCGTGGAGATGTGTTGGTGGGACCGGCTGCCACTTCGCTCGGCGGCGGCGGACACCCGCGGGCCGCCGGTTTCAGCTGGCGCGGCGACTACGACGGCGCCATCGCCGCCCTCACCGAGGCCCTCAATCCAGTGCCGTTCGCGGCGCCGGCGGTGCAGTGAGCGGCCGGCATCAGCAGCAGTCGACGATTCAGCCACGAACCGATCAACAGGATCTGACGTGACCACGGCCGCAACCACCACCGTCACCCCCCGACGGGCGTGGCTGATCTGGGGCGTCGGCGCCGGCGTCTATGTGCTGGCCGTTTTCCACCGGTCGACCCTCGGCGTAGCCGGGCCTCTGGCCACCCAACGCTTGCACCTGAATGCCGGCCAGCTCAGCTCGTTCGTCATGTTGCAGCTCGGTGTGTACGCGTTGATGCAGGTGCCCACCGGGCTGCTGGTCGATCGCTGGGGACCGCGGCGGATGCTGCTGGCGGCGACCATCACCATGGGCTGCGCCGAGGTGCTGTTCTCGGTGGTGACCAAATATCCGCTGGCCCTGCTGGCCCGCGGACTGCTCGGGTTCGGCGATGCAATGACATACATCTCGGTGCTGCGACTTGCCGCCGGCTGGTTCCCGTCGCGGCGGTATCCGATCATCACCTCCTACACCGGCCTGTTCGGTACCGCTGGCAACTTGATCGCCACTATCCCGCTGACCGGCCTGCTGCATCAGTTCGGCTGGACACCTACGTTTCTGGTCGCAGGCTGCGTCTCGTTGACCTACGGAGTGTTGTTGCTGCGCAAGGCAACTGCCGCGCCCTTTCAGCAAGTGGCCACGGCCGCGGCGACCAGCCAGGTGGTCGGCAGCCGGGTGTGGACCGAGGTGAAGGCCGCCTGGGGAATGCCCGGTGGTCGGCTCGGCTTCTGGGTGCACTTCACCACCATGGGCGGGCCAGTGGTGTTCGCGACGCTGTGGGGGTATCCGTACCTCACCGAGGTCATCGGGGCGAGTGCGTCGGTGGCGTCGTCGATGATGATGTTGCTGGTGTTGGTCGGGCTGGTCGCCAACCTGAGTGTGGGCAGGGCGCTGGCACGCAAGCCGGAAATTCGCACCCCGATCGCTGTCGCGGTGTCGACTGCCTGCCTGCTCGGATGGCTGTTGCTGATCGGCTGGCCGGGTGGCCGGCCGCCGCTCGGGATGGTGGCAGTCGCTGTAGTGATCTTCGCTGCCGGTGGGCCGGCGTCTGCGGTGGCGTTCCAACTGGCGCGGGATTACAACCCGCGGCATCGGATCTCGACCGCGACTGGAATGGTGAACATCGGCGGCTTCTGTGGCGCGGTGATCGGTGTCTTCACGGTCGGTCAGATCCTGGACTGGATCGACGGACCCACCTCGGTGCACAGCGCTGCCGCATTCCGCTGGGCATTCGGGTCGGTGGCGCTGATGACGGCCTTCGGCCTGTGGCGGCTGCTCACCTGGTGGCTGCGGACAAGGGCGGTGGTACTGCTGGCCGCCGCCCGCGGCGAGGAAGTGCCCGTCAACATCGTTCCGCACCGGTGGGAGCTGGTGGACGAAGCCTTGCTGGCCAGGGAGGCGCGGCTGGCCGTAGAGGCGCGGGCTGCCGGTGTGCCGCTGGTGGGGCAGCAGCCGCCCGCTGGCGACGACATCCCGACAGGTCCTATCCCGATCTGGCAACGATCGTGAACCGCCGACCCGAGGTCCGTCGACCGGCTGTCGAACTGCCAGAAGGTGGCGGATTGTTGTTGGTGGACAAGCCATCCGGCTGCACCTCGCATGATGTGGTGGGACGGGTCCGCGGAGTCCTCGGTACCCGCAGGGTGGGTCACGCCGGCACTCTCGATCCGATGGCCACCGGATTGCTGGTGATCGCGGTGAACCGCAGCACCAAGCTGCTCGGACACCTCGCGCTCACCGACAAGACCTATCTGGCCACCATTCGGCTCGGTGAGGCCACCACCACCGACGACGCCGAGGGCGCGCCGATGAGGTCGGTGGACGTCTCGGGTGTCTCCGCCGATGCCATTGTGACCGGGATGCTGGCGCTGACCGGCGAGCTGATGCAGGTTCCCAGTTCGGTGTCGGCGATCAAGGTGGACGGCCGACGGGCCTACGCCAGGGTGCGAGCGGGGGAGAGCGTCGAGTTGGCGGCCAGGCCGGTGACGGTCTGCAGGTTCGAGCTACGCGCCGAGCCTCGTCGGCGCGGGTCCGTCATCGACCTCGATGTGGCGGTGGACTGCACGGCTGGAACCTATATTCGAGCGCTGGCAAGGGATCTCGGTGAGGCGTTGGGAGTCGGGGGCCATCTGACTGCGCTGCGCCGTACCGCGGTCGGGCCGTTCCAGATCGCCGGTGCAGTCGATGTGTATGGCAAGCCGGGAGTGCCTGTGCGGGGCGCCGAGCGAGCGCCGATCCCCGACTCGCTCCGTGTCGCTGTCGCCGGTTCAGTGATTCCGGCTGCGGCGGCGGCCGGACTTGCGTTTCACATCAGAACGGCTACCGACGAGGAGGCTGTCGAGCTGTCCTACGGCCGACCGCTGACCGCCGTTGGCATCGACGGTACCTATGCGGTGCTCGATGCCAGCGGCAGCCGGCTGTTGGGGCTGGTCGCCGAGGAGGACGGAAAGGCCAAGCCGCGCTTGGTGTTCGAGGCCCACTGATCGCTCGACCGGTACTGGTTGGTCCACTGGGCCGCCGATGCGGCCACCGCCGGGCGGGTTTCGGTGGCCAGGAAGCGGGTGGATCCTGGGATCGGTAATGCGGCCGAATGCAGGACAACGACCATCTCGACGGTCTCAACGAGCGCGGCTGCGCCCTGGCTGCACGTGGACCTCAGCGGGCAGGCTGCCGGCCGGCGTCCGGCACACTGGTACCCGAGCATAGGGAGGCTGCGTGGAGCGGTGGCGTGGTTTCGAGCAGATCCCGGCCGGCTGGGGTCGGTGTGTGCTCACCATCGGCGTGTTCGACGGTCTGCACCGCGGCCACCAGGCGTTGATCGCCCGGCTCGTTGCCAAAGGCGCGGATCTCGGTTTGCCGGCGGTGATGATGACCTTTGACCCGCATCCTGCCGAAGTCGTCCGACCCGGTTCGCATCCGGCAGCCCTGACCAGCCTGCGGCGCCGCTCGGAGCTGGCCGCCGAACTCGGTGTCGAAGTGCTGCTGGTGCTGCCGTTCACCCCGGCCATGGCCGCCACCGAACCCGAAGAGTTCGTCCACGACTTCCTGGTGGACCAGCTGCACGTCGCAGCGGCGCTGGTGGGTGAGAACTTCCACTTCGGCCACAAGGGTGCCGGTGACCTGGCGCTGTTGCAACGGCTAGGGCCGCGCTTCGGCTTTACCGCTGAGGGCATCGGCATCGTCGATGGTGGTGGCATCCCGGTCACCAGCACCTACGTCCGGTCGTGCATCGACGCGGGGGATGTGCGCGCCGCCGCAGACGCGCTCGGCAGGCCACACAGGCTGGAGGGAGTCGTGGTTCGCGGCGAGGGGCGCGGCGGCAGCGAGCTCGGCTATCCAACGGCTAATCTGGACGTCACCGGCTACCGGGCGGTGCCCGCGGATGGGGTGTACGCCGGATGGTTCGTGTTGGGGGACAGGCGATCTCCTGCGGCGATCTCGATCGGCACCAATCCCACGTTCTCCGGAAAGAGCAGGACGGTGGAGGCATTCGTCATCGACGGCGGAGCCAATTTCTACGGCCGCCGGGTGGCGCTGGATTTCGTCGAACGGCTGCGTGGCCAGATCAAGTTCGACTCGATCGAGCCACTGATCGCCCAAATCGGCGTCGACGTCGAGCAAACCCGAGCGATCCTCAACCCGAGGTAGCGGAACTCTGTCGCGCCGCGCCGGCCGGTTCCGGCGAGTCGTGAGAGTTCCCCGCTACCTGGCCTGGGCTCGCGCGAGGTTTGCGCTACCCGGCACGGCTCCCGGGGATGACGGTGCCCCGTCCGGGAAGCCAGCCCGGTTGAACGCCGCCCTGAGCCGGTGGAGGACAACGTGCGGGGTGGCCAGGTCCTTGGAAGTCCAGCGGACGACCTGACGCCCGGTGTCCCGGATTCGATCCTCCCTGATCTTCTCCTCGATCACCGAGTCGGCCGGGTCCAGCCCCGGACGGAGCAGCGTCGTGTACTTGCCGAGACCGTCGAACTCGCCGGCGGTACGCAGCTCGTCGAAGTCGAAGTCGACCCGGGCGACGAATTCCCCGAATTCATCGTGCAGCCGGACCTGGAGAACCGGAGCCGGAAATCCGGCGCCCGCGAACAAGACCCGCGAGCGAGACTCGCCGACGCTCTCGCTGAGGCCGTCGGCGAACGCGATCACCCTGGCCGCCCCACGGGCCGATCCTCTCTGCCGGGCGATGTCCAACACGGCGGCGAGTTCGCTGGTAGTGGTTGCCTTGACGTGCGACGCCGCGTCGGCGACTACCACGGACTGGGTGAAGGGCGCGGACCTGGCGATGTCGAGGACCGTCCTGGCGACGGTCGTCACAGCCGTGCCGTCAACGGCGGTGAGTTCGGCGTCGGTGAGCTGGGCGCGATGCGGATGCACCCAGCAGGTGCTGTTGATCCCGGCGCGTCCCGGCCTAGTGAGGTGAACCCGGCTCAAATCCAGCCCCCAGACCGGTAGACCGTGCAGCACGGCAGCCGACGAATGGCTCACCACGGCATCCGTTGAGTTCGACAGCCGGGCGACGGTGCCGTTGACCAGCCATCGATGGCGTTGCTCGGCATACTCATCGACACCCTCGGGCAGATAGACGCCCTGGCGCAGCCGCTGCCATCCGCCGACCTCCACCATTTCGCGAAGTTGCCGGTCACTGAAGCCCTGGATACCCACCAGTCGGCTGCGCAGCATCGGCAGCCCCAGTTCGGTCGTCATGCCGTCCAGCGAAACGAACAGCAACGCGATCGACCAGCGTCGCCTCCTCTTGTGTGGACCAACAATGATGGGTGGACAAACTGCAGAAAACTACAGCCCCCGCCAGGTAGCGCGACTTTGTCACAACGCGCCGCGGCCACCCTGCGTGTCGTGACAGGAATCCGCTACCTGGGGTGGGGTCCGGCTGGGAGGGTTCTGGTCGGCAGGATGGGCGCCGGCTGGTAAAGTCGGCAAGCAGTGCAGCTGCAGTCCGTGGCGGCCGCATTCGACATCCTGTCAGCCCACAAGTGCCACCAGCGCGGATTCAACTCGGCGCGTGAGTGGCCAGGGCGCCAGCACGGTACAGATCACAAGGAGCATCACTGTGGCGTTGAACGCCGAGCAGAAGAAGGAAATTCTGGGCGAGTACGGCCTTCACGATTCGGATACCGGTTCAGCAGAAGCCCAGGTTGCGATGCTCAGCAAGCGGATCTCCGACCTCACCGAGCACCTCAGGCTCCACAAGCACGATCACCACTCTCGCCGAGGCCTGATGGGCCTCGTCGGGCGTCGTCGCCGGCTGCTGCGTTACCTGCAGACGGTCGACATCACTCGCTACCGCGCCCTCATCGAGCGGCTTGGTCTGCGCCGATAATTTCACCTCGCCGGGAGCGCCTACTGAGCCTCTCGGCGAAGTGCATCAGGGTTGTCATCCGTCGCGAAGGCGGCCCACCCCACAACTGAACACCCACCGCCACGGCCAGTTGCATGCCCGAGATCGCCCACCAAAGGCGACCTGGGTCGGTCCTCGGTAGTGGCCAGCCGGAACTTCACCCGAAGACAACAGGGTCGACAAGCAGTCCGGCGGCTTCCATCGAAGGCCGACACTCAGTTACCGAACTGAATAACCACCGGGCGCAGCGACAGGCATGGCATCTTCCGACAAAGGAGAGACATGTCAGAACCCACCGAAACCACCGCCCAAGTCATCATTGACAACGGCTCGTTCGGTCAACGCACCATCCGCTTCGAGACCGGTCGGTTGGCCCAGCAGGCTGCCGGCTCCGTCTCCGCTTACCTGGACGACGACACCATGCTGCTGGCCGCCACCGCGGCTTCCAAGGGCGCCCGCGAAGGGATGGACTTCTTCCCGTTGACCGTCGAGGTCGAGGAGCGGATGTACGCCGCCGGTCGGATTCCCGGATCGTTCTTCCGCCGGGAAGGCCGCCCGTCCGAGGACGCGATCCTCACCTGTCGGCTGATCGACCGGCCGATGCGCCCGTCGTTCCCCGACGGCTTCCGCAACGAGGTCAACATCATCATTACGGTGATGGCGCTCGATCCCGACGAGCTGTACGACGTGCTGGCGATCAACGCCGGATCCGCCGCCACCCAGCTGTCCGGCCTGCCCGTCTCCGGCGCCGTCGGCGGCGTCAGGGTCGCACTGATCGGTACTGGATCAGGTGCGGGCCAGTGGGTGGCCTTCCCGACCAACACCCAGCTCGAGGAAGCCGTCTTCGACATGGTCGTCGCCGGCCGCATCTCCGGTGACGACGTTGCCATCATGATGGTCGAGGCTGAGGCCACCGAGAACACCATCGAGCTGGTCGCCGGCGGCGCCACTGCCCCGACCGAAGAGGTTGTCGCCCAGGGCCTGGAGGCGGCCAAGCCGTTCATCCGCGCGTTGTGCGAGGCGCAGGCAGAGCTGAAGGCCAAGGCAGGCAAGGCTACCGGGGACTACCCAGTGTTCCCGCCCTACCAGCAGGACGTGTACGCGGCCATCGAGTCGGCCGCGAAGGATCGGCTGACGGAGGCGATGTCCATCGCCGACAAGCACGATCGTGAGTCACGTACCGACGACATCAAGGCCGACACGCTGGCCACGGTCGGCCCAGACTTCGCCGGTCGCGAGTCCGAGATCGGTGCGGCCTTCAAGTCCGTCACCAAGAATGTGGTGCGCCAGTCGATCATCCGGGACAAGGTCCGCATTGACGGTCGCGGCCCGACGGACATCCGTCCGCTGTCCGCCGAGGTCGAGTTCCTGCCGAGAGTGCACGGCTCGGCGCTGTTCGAGCGCGGCGAGACGCAGATCCTGGGCGTCACGACGCTGAACATGCTGCGGATGGAACAGCAGCTTGACACGCTGTCGCCGGTCACCCGCAAGCGCTACATGCACAACTACAACTTCCCGCCGTACTCGACAGGCGAGACGGGTCGCTACGGTTCGCCGAAGCGTCGCGAGATCGGTCACGGTGCGCTCGCCGAGCGGGCCCTGGTACCGGTGTTGCCCAGCAAGCAGGAGTTCCCGTACGCGATCCGCCAGGTCTCGGAAGCGTTGGGCTCCAACGGTTCCACCTCGATGGGCTCGGTCTGCGCCTCCACCATGTCACTGTTGAATGCCGGTGTGCCGCTGAAGGCGGCCGTCGCCGGTATCGCCATGGGCCTGGTGTCGGCCGAAGTCGACGGACAGACCCAGTACGTGGCGCTCACCGACATCCTCGGTGCCGAGGATGCTTACGGCGACATGGACTTCAAGGTGGCGGGGACGAAGGAGTTCGTGACGGCACTGCAACTGGACACCAAGCTCGACGGCATCCCGTCAGACGTGCTGGGTGCCGCGCTCAAGCAGGCCCGCGATGCTCGACTCACCATTCTCGAGGTGATGAACGAGGCCATCGACGCACCGGACGAGATGAGCCAGTACGCACCGCGGATCACCACCATCAAGGTCCCTATCGACAAGATCGGCGAGGTGATCGGTCCGAAGGGCAAGATGATCAACTCGATCACCGAGGAGACCGGCGCGGAGATCGCCATCGAGGACGACGGCACTATCTACGTCTCTGCCGCCGACGGCGAGAAGGCGCAGGCGGCGATCGACAAGATCAACGCCATTGCCAACCCGCAGATGCCGAAGGTTGGCGAGCGATTCCTCGGAACGGTAGTCAAGACCACCGCCTTCGGTGCCTTCGTCTCGCTGCTGCCCGGCCGCGACGGACTGGTGCACATCAGCAAGCTGGGGCAGGGCAAGCGGATCGCCAAGGTCGAAGACGTCGTCAACGTCGGCGACAAGCTGCAGGTGGAGATCGCCGAGATCGACGCCCGCGGCAAGATCTCGCTGGTACCGGTGAAAGCAGAAAATCCGGCCGCCGCGCCCGCTGAATCGAACGGCGCTCCGGCGTCGGAGCCGACAGTGCCGGCCTCCATCGGTGCAGAGTCCTCAGACCAGAGCTGATCTGCCCGGCATGGCGGTACGTACTCGGAGCACCCGGGTCCTTCAGCGCGAGCAATCGCGCCGTGGCCCGGGTGCTGCCCGTTCAGGCGGCTCAGCGGTCACCCTTTCGGTCATCGGTGGTGGCCTTCGGATCGTCTCCGAGAGCATCCCCGGCGTCCGCTCGGTGTCGGTCGGTATCTGGGTGGCCGTCGGGTCTGTCGACGAGACACCGGCGCTGGCCGGTGCCTCGCACTACCTTGAACACCTGCTGTTCAAGGGCACCCGCCGGCGTAGCGGGCACGAGATCGCGTCCATCATGGACGCCGTCGGCGGCGAGTTCAACGCCTTCACCTCGCACGAATACACGTGCTACTACACGCATGTGCTGTCCGAGCAGGCAGAGCTGGCGATCGATGTAGTGAGCGATGTGGTGCTGGACGCCAGGGTGGCGGCGGCCGACGTCGAGGTCGAGCGGCAGGTGATCCAGGAAGAGATCGCCATGCGCGACGACGACCCGGAGGACACCCTGGCCGACGCGTTCGCCCAGACGGTGTTCGCCGGGCATCCCGTCGCCGGTCCGGTGATCGGCAGCGGGCAGACTGTCGCCGCCATGACGCGGACGCAGATCGCCGGCTATTACCGGCGCCGCTACACGCTGGACAAGATGGTGGTGTCGGTAGCCGGTGATGTCGAACACGGCGACGTTGTGCGCTGGGTGAAGAAGGCGTTCGGTGTACGACTCGGCGGTGATGTTTCCCCGGCCGCACCCCGGCTGACGGTCGGCCGTGCCACGCCGGATCGACGAATCAGGGTGCTGGACAAGGATTCCGAGCAGGCACACCTGATGGTCGGCGGCCTCGGTCTGCCCCGTGACGATCCTCGCCGCTACGCGTTGGCGGTGCTCACGACCGCGCTCGGCGGCGGGATGAGCTCGCGACTGTTCCGCACGATTCGGGAAGAGCACGGGCTGGCCTACAGCTGCTACGCCACCAGCCACGGCTACGCCGACGTCGGGGCATTCTCGATCTACGCCGGCTGCCACCCGGCCAACTTGGCCCAGGTCGCCGGCTTGATCAGGACAGAGCTGGCTGCGTTGACCGAGCATGGACTGACTGCCGACGAGGTGCTGCGGGCCAAGGGCCAGCTCACCGGATCGCTGGTACTCGGTCTGGAGGACACCGAGTCGAGGATGGGCCGGATCGGCCGGAACCTGTTGGTGCGCAAGGGGTTCATCTCGGTGGACGATGAACTTTCTGCGATCGCGGCTGTGCGACGCGCAGACGTTGATGCGTTGGCGCGTGAGCTGCTGGCTTCGCCGCTGTCGGCTGCCGTAGTGGGGCCCTACCGTCGACAGGGTGACCTGCCGGCCAGTGTGCGCACTCTTGCGGCCGACCCGACCGGACCGGCGGCCACCGCCTCGCATACGGGCGGCAGTCGGCGTGCCGCCAAACTGGCTCGCCGAACGGGACGGTGACCGTGGCAACGGACCCGCTGCGCGTCGGTGTCGTCGGCGCCAACGGCCGGATGGGAATCCAGGCCAGTCAGGCGATCTCGGATGCCGACGACCTGCGGCTGGTGGCTCGCATCGGGTCGGCCGACCCGATGA
>JALYXB010000133.1 GCA_030947305.1 Actinomycetota bacterium
CGGGCCAAACCGCGGGCCACCGCCCGATGGGTCACCCTGATCACCATCGCGGTGCTCGCCGTCCTGGCCGTGACCGGGGACTACATCCAGCCCTACACCAGCGGGATCGGGCAGCTCGTCCTGGCCGTCCTGCTCGCCCTGTATGTGGCCACCCTGGTGTGGATGCGTCGGATGACGGTCGGGAAACCCCCGCCCCGGTTCCTCACCGATCCGGGTGGGTTCGAGAATACCGACGCTGTCGATGCCGGGAACTCAAGGTGGCGGGTGCGGTGACGTGCTCAGCCTGGTGCCGGGGTTGGTGGACCGACGGCTTGTTTGTTGGTTCCACGGCCGAGTTCGGGGTGGCTGACAGTGATTGTGTAGTACTCGGCGGTGTTCATGGTGACGCCGAAGAAGTCGCAGATTCGCCGCAGGTCACCGTCGGCTTGGATCTCGTCAACGATGCGGTCCTGTCGCAGGGCTTGGGCGGACATGCCGAGTCGGTCGGTGGGCCAGTTCGACCAGACCGGTTCTGTGGTGGTGGCGGACAGGTTGTTGATGAACCAGTGGGGGTTGGCGGAGCCCGGCCATGTTGCTTGTCGGTGGCGCAGGTAGGTGTCCAGTCGCTGTCGGGTTGCGGGGGCCAGAAGGATAGTGCGGTCGGGCAGCCAGATGCGGCCGTCGCGGATGTCGGTCAGTCGCAGGTAGCGGGCCTCGCGTGGTCGGAGGCCGTGGAAGCCGATGAGTGCGGTCAGCGCGGCGCGGGTGGGGTCGGGGGAGTGGAACGCCTCTTGCAGCGTGCTTTGGTTGAGGGGCATGGGGATTCGGCGTTCCACGTTCCCGACGCTGATGCGGGCCATGGGGTTGGTGAACAGGACGTTGTGTCGCTTGAGGGTGCTGAAGATGGATCGCAGGGCGGCACCGAGGGTGGCTCGGGCGGTGCCGTCGGCGGGCAGTACGAGCAGGACGTCGGCGCGGGTGATCTCGCGCAGCGAGTGGTGGCCTTCGGCGGCCCAGGCCCGCAGGGTGGGCAGCGCCCAGAGAACGCGGGTCTTGATGGTGACGGTGTGGCGTGGTCGGCTGCGCGGGGGCTTGGTGCTGCCCTCTCGCAAGATGGTGAACCAGGTACGCAGCTCTCGGGCCATGGGTTGGGGGAGCAGTCGAGTCTGTCGGGTGAACCAGGTCTCGATGGATGCGGGACGGTCGTCCTCGAGCAGGCCGTTGGTGCGCAGCACAGTCAGCACGTTGCGAGGGCGCAGGCCCAGGTCGGTCAAGGACGTGACGTCGGTGGCCTTGATCGGCGCGGTGTGGATTTGGTGCCGGGCTTGCAGTACCCGCAGGGCGATCCTGCTGCCGGCGGTTTGCTGTCGGGTCCAGCCGTGCTGGTTGGCGTGGTCGACGGTGAGCCGGTCCAGGAGTACCGCGAAGTGGGAGCTGGGCGGGTCGCCGAATCCGTAGCGAAGCGCCGCGTCCTCGATGGGGCGGAACGCGAACAGGTCGAGCTGTCCGGGCAGGGCCGCCGTGGTCTTCGGCGTTGTGGGCCCGGTGCTGGGGTCGCTGGGCCGCCGGTATTCGTGGCGGTATCCGTGGCGAGGTTGGGGGCGGAAGCCGGGTTTGGAGGAGGACATGTTGGCGAACATCAGCTGCTGACCGTGGCGGTTGGCCTTGAGGACGTCTCGCGGCTCGCCGCGTTCTGCTTGCGCCACAGTCTGCTGCCAGCAGAGCCGGCACGCCCGCTTGTTGTTCAACGGCTGCTGACGTCCGCAGGAGATGCACTGGCCGTGTTGGGGGTGCAGATCCCGCCAGGACTGGCATCCGCCGCACAGCCATCCGCGCAGCCGGTACACGCCCCAAGCCAGGCAGTCGAGGCAGGCGTCAGGCAATTGCGGGGCGAAGGTGTGGCACCGTCGGCACAGGCCCGAACTCCAGTAGTCGTCGGTCGACCCGCACCGTCGGCACGGCAACGGACGGCCCTTGTGGCCGGGTTTGCAGTCGTAGCAGTAGCGCCGGTCGGCGTAGGCCTGGGGTTTGAGTCCGCACTGCTCGCACATGCGAGCTGCGGTCACGCGGGTGGCTTGGTGCGACGTCGACCGGGCACTGGCCGGGGACGTGTGCCAGAAACGGTGGCGATCGCCGCTTTCTTCGGCTTGCGTGAGGCCACGACCTGCGGCTCACAGATCAGCAGATCGCTGGGTGTGCAGTCCAGGACCGAACAGATCACGTCCAGGTCGTCGAGGCGGATCGTGGTCGGGGTGCCGGCCCACAGGCCGGACATTTTCCCGGCGCTGATCTCCAACCCGGACTCGGCCAATCGTCTTCGCAGCTCGGTCGACTTCCAGATACCGCCCTCGGCTGCCTTCATTCGCAGGTTCCAGCGCACCAGGTCACCTCTCCCTCAGCGTGTCGGGGCCGCCGTGCTCGATGTGGCTGCCGTACCGGTCCAGGACCCGGCTGTTGGCGTTGGCCCAGGACCGTTCGATGTGCTCGTCGTGGACGTGGATGTACAGCGTGGTCGTCGACAACCAGCTGTGCCCCATCAGCTCCTGGATCGCCTTCAACGTCATCCCCTGCCCGTAAAGACTCGAAGCGCAGAAGTGGCGCAGCCCATGCGGGCTCAGTCGGCCGCTCCAGTTCGGAAGCGACCGGCCGACCGAGGTGCTCAGCCCGGCACGCAACGCGTCGGTGCCGATGCGGGTGCAGCGCCCTGTCATTGGGTCTCGCCGTTCGCTGGGCAGCAGCGGCGCGCCCGGATCGTCGTAGTCGTCACCGAACTGGTGGCGTACATCGGTGAACCACCAGTGCAGCAAGGAGTCGACCCGATCGATGGCTGGGACCAGCCGCACCTTCGGGCCCCGACCGCGGCTGCCCTTGCCATAGCGGATGTGCAACTTGCCGAGATCTCCCAGCTCGGGGTGCCAGTCGCCCACGTCCAGCATGACGGTCTCGTTAATGCGCAACCCGATTCGCCGCCACAGCGACGCAGCCAGGTAGTCACGGGCCGCGGGCAAATACTTGCGCGCATCGGGCAGCGCGTCACGCCACTCCTCGAAGAGGACTCGCACCTCATCATCGCGGGGAGGGACCCTGACTGCGCCGCTGGCAACCACTCGCTGTGGCCGGTTGAACTCGTCGATGGGTTGAGCGACAACCACCCCGAACAGGGCATGAATGTCGCCTTGATAACGGCCGATCACGAAGTCGAAGAACCGGGTCAGAACCCCAGCCTTGCCGGCCACAGTGGACCTCGCCAGGCCTCGCTCCCGCAACCATCGAAGGTACCTGTCGGCGTCTTCGGTACCGGCCGTCCACACCGGACGGCCCAAGAACGACACGAACTCGAAGACCACACCTCGTTCGCTACTCGTCGTGCCGTCCGTGATGCCCGCAGCAGCCATCGCCAACGAGTACTGGTCGACCAACTCCTGTTCGAAGTCCTCGGCATCCACCGTGCCTCGGCGGCTTCGTGCCGTGTCCACCGAACGCACCACGGACAGGGGCATCGAATCTCCGCTTCAACAGTGGGAACGAACTGTCGAGAACCTAACACTCTCGTCAGGAATCCCGATCAAGCATCATCTTGGCACCAAGTCACCTCCAACCACCAGCACCGCAGATCAGCAGGCCAGACGGAGGTTTCACCCCAGATGCAACTGAAGGGAATTCAGACAGAACGCGGCAGGTCCCGGGATGGTGGGTTCCGGGATCCCGAAGCAGCGGCGACGGGCCCGCGGCCCTCCACCAGCCCGGCGAATGTGATCGGCGGGGTGCGGTGAGCGCCGGACTGCAGCTGGCCCTGCTCGGCGGCGCCTTGGTCGGGCTGGGGGTGGCCGTGCTGGTGTGGCGGCTGCTGCCGGCCCAGCCGGACCTGGCCGACGCCCTGGCCCGGATCGCGCCCAGCTCCCTGGCCCCGCCGGGCACCACGGCCGGCCCGCTCGCCCCCAGGGCTTCGGCCGACTCCGAACCGGACGGCCGGGAGCGGCTCGGTGT
>JALYXB010000155.1 GCA_030947305.1 Actinomycetota bacterium
CTGGTGGACACCTACGACATCACCGCAGGTATCCAGACCGCCATCAAGGTGGCCGGCACCTCCCTCGGCGCGATTCGTATCGACTCCGGCGATCTCGGGGTGCTGGCGCGCTCGGCCCGCGAGCAGCTGGATGCGTTGGGCGCCAAGCAGACTCGCATCGTGTTGTCCGGTGATCTTGACGAGTATGCGATCGCGGCACTGCGGGCCGAGCCGGTCGACGTGTACGGCGTCGGAACCTCCGTCGTCACCGGATCGGGTGCACCCACAGCCGGGATGGTCTACAAGCTGGTCGAGGTGGACGGCCGACCGGTGCAGAAGCGCAGCGAGAACAAGGCGTCGCTCGGTGGCCGGAAGTCCGCCCTGCGACGGCACCGGCCGACCGGGACTGCCACAGACGAGGTGGTCTACTTGGCCGGCCAGGAACCCGAGAGGGGTTCCAACGACACGGTTCTACCGGTGCCGCTGGTGAACGGTGGCCAGCGCGTCGACGGCCTGCCGGATCTCATGCGGTCGCGAGATTTCCTCAAGGAGCGGCTGGTGACGTTGCCGTGGGAGGGGCTGAAGTTGTCCAAGGGAGACCCGGCCATTCCGACCACCTTCCTACTGCCGGGACATCACTGATGACCCAGGAATACCGGCCGTCCACCGCGCTGATCGTCGTCGACATGCAGCACGACTTCGCGTCCCCGTCAGGTTCGTTGTACGTCCGCGGCGGCGAGGACATCGTTGCGCCGATCGCCGCCGAGATCTCGGAGGCGAAGGCGGCCGGCGGCACCGTCGTGTTCACCCAGGACTGGCACCCGACACACACCCCGCACTTCAAGCAGGATGGCGGCAGCTGGCCGGTGCACTGCGTGATGGGCACACCTGGCGCCGATTTCGTGCCCGGCCTGCTGCCTGCCGACGAGCGGCCGGAACCGGTGGTGCGCAAGGGTTCAGGGCCGGAGGATGGTTACTCGGGCTTCTCGGTGCTGGACCTGACTACCGGCCAGCAGCGCGGTACCGAGCTGTCGGTGATCCTGGACTCCAGCGGGGTGGCGGACCTCGTGGTGGTCGGGCTGGCCGGCGACTGGTGTGTGAAGGCGACAGCGATCGACGGCAGCCGGCTTGGCTACTCGGTGACGGTACCGATGGCACTGACCAGGTTCGTCGAACTCGCCGCTGGCGACGGCGCGACAGCGGTGGACCAGATGCGGGCCGCCGGCGTCACCGTCAGCGGTTGAGTGCCCGCTGCAAGAATTCGACCTGCAGGTTCAGCAGATTCTCGGCGACCTGTTCCTGCGGCGTCATGTGGGTCACTCCCGTCAGCGGCAAGATGGCGTGCGGACGGCCGGCCGCCAGCAGCGCAGACGACAACCGCAGGGTATGCGCCACTACCACGTTGTCGTCCACCAGCCCGTGCAGGATCAGCAGCGGGGGCAGCGGAACATCGTTCTGGGACGCCAGGTCCAGCAATGAGTTTCGCCGATACACCGCCGGCTGTTCGACTGGATGCCCGAGGTAGCGCTCGGTGTAGAACGTGTCGTAAAGCCTCCAGTCGGTGACCGGTGCACCGGCCACTGCGGCGTGGAAGACGTCCGGCCGGGCCAGTACCGCCAGCGCCGACAGGTACCCTCCGTACGACCAGCCAAGAATGCCCACCCGCCCGGTGTCGACGTCGTCCGGGTACTGCTCGGCGACACCGGCGAGCGCGTCCACCTGGTCCTGCAGGGTGACGCCGGCGAAATCGTCACGGACCGCCTTCTCCCAGGCCGGTCCGCGCCCGGGAGTGCCACGACCATCAGCGACGATGACGCAGAACCCTTGGTCGGCAAGGTATTGCGCCTGCAGGAATCCTCGCCGCTGCCCAAGCACCTGCTGCCCGTGTGGGCCGCCGTAGGGTGCCATCAGCACCGGCAGCCTGGCCGAGCCGGCACGATGCTCGGACGGGAACAGCACGGCGGTGGCCAGCTGCCGCTCGCCGATGCGCAGCAACCTCACCCGAGGTTCCAGGCCCGCCGGCTCGGCGTAACGATGCAGCGTGCCCACTTCGGTGACGCCGGCGAACACCGACACCGTCGACCCCTCGACGTCGAGGGTGGAGCTGCTGATCACGGTTGTCCCACCAGCCGACAGTCCTTGGTGCACACCGGGTCCGCTGCTCAATTCGGTGGCCGTGCCATCCCAGCCGATGCGCACCAATTGGATCGACGTAGGGTCGGCGCCGGACGCGCGGACCAAAGCCCCGTCGTCGGCGACCGTCTCCACCGAACGGATTTGCAGACCGGCCGGGCTCAGCGCCGCGCCGTCGACAGCCAACCTGCGGGTGTCGGAATCGGCATCGTCGACGGCCGTCAACAACTGTCCGTTCGGGGTGAGGCACGGCACGCCGGGCACCAACTCGATCCAGGGCGCGTCGTGCGGCTCGGCGAGCGTGCGCTCCCGACGCTCGTCCAGCTGGAGCGAGACGATACGGGCCCGGCGTTGGTCACGACTCATGCTCTGGACAACAGGGTCGCCGTGGGCGGTCCAAGAAACACTGGTGAGGTACGGGAAGTCAGCAGAGGTTGCCGCCAACTCTCGCTGCGATCCGTCGAGGGTGACGTGCCAGAGCGACACCTCCGCGTCGGCGCTGCCGGCAACCGGGTAACGGTGCTCGATCGGCGCGGCCGACGGATCGGCGGGGTCGGCCAGGTACCACAGCGGCACCGGCTTGTTGTCGTAGCGCTGCACCAGCAGCGAGCTGCCGTCCGGCGCCCACCAGAACCCGCGGAGCCGCTCCATCTCTTCGGCCGCGACGAACTCGGCCTGTCCCCAGACCACCGTGGTGCCGTCGGGCTCGGCCACCGCCCGGTCGGCCGACCCGTCCACACCGATCAGCCGGAAGGTGCCGCTCGAGGTGGCGTAGCCGATCGTCCGGCCGGTCGGGTCGATACGCGGATCGATGACGGCACCACCAGCGGTGGTCAACTCACGACAGCTGGCTGTGGTCAGCTCGCACACCCAGATCGCGCCGGACAGCGCAAATACCGCGGTGCTGCCCGCGTCGTCGACGCTGAAGTCAACGATGCCGCCCGCCGACTCCCTAGCCCGTTCTCTGCGGGCCTGTTCCTGCGCCGACAGCTGTTCGCCGCCATCCCCCAGCAGCGCCACCGGGTCGGCCAGCAACCGTTCGGTACCGGTAGCCACCTCGAACGCCCATAGCGCGCCGGTCCGGTCGGTGCCGGTCGGGGTGCGGACGAACAACACTCGGCTGCCGTCGGCAATGACGGTGAGGTTCCGCGGCTCACCTAGGGAGAACCGCAGCGTGCGGGCAGACATCCGCGGGAAAGAGACGGACCGATCTGTGCCGCCGTCGGCAGGCAAAGCGCTGGTCTTCACACCACAGAATGTTGCCATGGCGGCGTTATCCGCTCCGCAGCCGCCTTTTCGGTCAACCGAGCCGTCGGTGAGCCGACCCGACCGGCTCTGCGATGACTACGAGATTGCTGTCGTAGGACCGCCGAACGCGGTCGAAGGCGCCGGTACAGGTGATCAGCACCATCCGGTGAGGTCCGATTTGATCGAAGGCCTCACTATCGGCCGCCAGTCCGAGTTTTGCCACCTGCTGTACCGAGACGATCCGGTAGTTAGCCTCATCGCCGTCCCCGCGCACCGTGACCCGATCACCAGCGTGCATCCGCAGTAACTTGGAGAAGAAACCAAGGCCCTCGACGGCGGAGTCGACATGACCGGCAATGACCGTTGACCCGAACGGGTCACCAGCGTACGAGCTGCCATCCCACCAGCCGACGTAATCGACGTGTTGGGGTACCTGCAACACACCGTCGACCGTCCTAGCCGGCAATACGTCGGCGCTGGCGCCGCCGGGAAGCACAAGCAGCGTCGGCACGAACCGGACTCGGACGTTCCGACCCGAATGACCAACGCTCGCATCGGGCACCTGAGCCGGAACGGTCGCCGCAGCGGAAGCGCCCGGAACGATGGGACCCGGCGACACCGGCGAACCCGCGGGCGCCGTGACAGCGGGCGGCCGGGTGGACGCGGGCGACGCCGCATTGGACGATTCAGCCGGGGGCGAGACCGCGAGCGCGCTCACCGGACCCACCGGCTCGGCGGCTATCGGGGCTGACGAGGCAGCTGCCGGGGTGCCTCGCGGACCTGCACAGCCTGCGACGACGACAAGGCCGAGGATGACGGCAAGCCCGAGCGTGACGGCGGCCGACCGGCGGGGCGATCGCTGGGGCCGTGGCCACATTCGGATCAATGGAGAAACGTCAGCTGCTCCACCGGCTCCAGGCCAACAGCCTGACCGCCGGTGCCGGTATTCACCCGGAGCGGCTTGGCGGAGCCCATGGCACTCACCGCGATGACATGGACCGCGACGTTCATAGTCTTTTTCACCGGGTCGCCGACCGCATAAACCCTGTTGAGGGATCCACCCTTCACCGTGAGAGCCAGCGGACCGAGGATGTCCGGGCCGACCTCTCCGGTGGGCACGATGGCGACACTGTATTTAGCTGCCGGTACCACCAGCTTCAGCGACTCGCCGTTGGCGATGTTGGAGAACAACACCTGGCCGTTGACCAGGACATCGGCGGGCGGGACGGCCGCGGTGTGCGCCACTACCAGCGATGCCTTGTCCTTCGGAACGGCCGACAGATCGTTGTCGAATGTCGTCACCACCGGCCTGCCGGCAGCCTGCGCCGGCAGGTGGACGACCACGTCGGTGTTCGACCTGGCGGACACCTTGATGATGCTCGCCAGCACCGGCTTGCCGTTTTCCAGGAAGGTGAGCTTGCGGCTGCCGGCGACCACCTTGAACGGACCGGCGACCTGAGCGGTCGTCAAGCCGCTGGCCACGATGGCGCCGTCGACCGAGACGTCGACAGTGGCGTGCGGCAAGCCCTGGACCAGATAGATCTCAGCCGCTGCCTTGGCATTCTTGGCGTCTTTGGCGTCCTTGGCGGCGTAGCTGGGGCCGACTGTCAACACGGACAGGGCCAGGGCGGCAGCGGCGACCGCTGCGAGCTTTGACCAGCGCCCGGACATGTGCACCTTCATGGCGTCCTCCCACGACCGCTTCCGCGGTCACTCTGGGTCATGCATTTGCCGAAACCTTACCATTCGGCGTAACGTTTGTCACCAGTGGCGATTACCGTCGGGCATAAACTTCGGAATGTGACCTTCGCGCGCGGAGGTCTTCAGATCGGACACGGATGACGGAGGTTGGCCCGAGCGGCGCAACTACTCCGCGGAGCGCCGTGCGACGCTCCGCCGGGTTGCTGCTGGTGGGCTTACTCCTGGTGACCGCGGTGATCTTCTACCGCGCCCCTCCGGCGTTTTTCAGCGCCTCAGCGGTTGCTGCTACCCCGCGCCGCGCGCCGGGTGCCGCAACGACCTCGGCCGTTGCAGCCCCGGGTGTTTCCAAGTCGCCGCAATCAACGGCGACGCCACCCTCTGTCTTGGTGCCGGCTACCTCGGTTCCGGCCACCTCGGTTCCGGCCACCTCGGCACCGGCCATCTCGGTTCCGACCACCTCGCTTCCGGCTACCTCGGGACCGGCTAGCTCGGGACCGACGGCATCGACGTCCGCTGTCTCAGCATTGGCCGACCCGACGGTGGGCCCTGGCGTCATGGGAACTACCGGTGGGACAGTCCGCCAAGGCGTCGATGATCGACCGCCGGACGGTCCCGGAGTCACCGAGCCCGGCATCTCTCTCATCGCCCGCCTGCGCTCAGATGGAGACTTCGATGTCGCCGAATGGGTACTGCTCCCCACCCCGATCTCCACACTGCCGTTGCGACCACCTCCGATCGGCCAGGCGGGCAAGGCCTTCGCGGGCCAGTCACCGGTGGCCACCACCGTCCTGCTGACCGCCGGCAACCAGCCGGTAACGCTGCCTACTGAGACGGTGCGATCGGCTGTGCTGCTGCCCCTTGCCAGCAATCAGAGGCAGTTCGAGCTGCACTACCAGCTCACCGGCGTGACGATCCGCAGCATTCCGTCGACGACCGGCAGGGCGTTGGCGGCCATCGGCCCACTGACCGGCCCGGTTGCGGTTGGTTTGCCGGTACAGATCGCGGTGATCGGCAGCAGAATTCGTAACCTGATGTGTCCCGCACTGCCGCTCGACCAGCGCTCGTGCGCGGTCGGAGTGCTGCCCGAACTGCGGGTGAATCGGGCGCTGCCGTGGAATAACTCGATCGTCGTGGTCCAGCTCGACCTACCTGGCGCGGGATGAGCCCGCTGTTGGAGGTGGCTCTCGGCGCTATCCGTGTCGTCCTGTACATCGGCTACGTGCTGCTCGCCGGAATCCTCACCTTCTGGATCCTGGCCTGGCCCGAGGGCAACACGGATCGGCGGCTGGTCCTGATGGCGGGACTGGGCACCGGGTTGATGATCGTCGCCACCATCGCCGAACCCGCCCTGCGGCTGCTGTCGGGAGCACGGAGTCCGGGTGACGCCGTCACACCGCTGACCGGGGCCGCGCTGATCGTCAGGTTGGCTGCGTTGGCTTTCATGGGGTTTTTTCTTGTCGACCTGGTCCGCGCCGCGATCACCGGATGGCGACGGCTGGCGTCGATCGTGGTAGTCGCGTTGATCGCCGCCACGTTGGTGGTGCAGCCCAACGCCGTCGGCGGCCCATGGCAGCTGTTCAAGATCATCGCCAGCTCAGGCCATGTGCTGGCCGTCGCAGCCTGGCTGGGTGGGTTGCTGGCGTTCGCGGAGGTGCTCATCACCCATGAGAACCTCAAGGAGCTGGACTGGCTGATCCCCGCATTCTCGGTGGTAGCGAGGTACAGCGTGATCACCTTGGTGGTCACCGGTGGCATTCAAGCACTGGCGATCGCCGGCGGATTCATTCCGCTTGTCACCTCCCGCTACGGCCTGGTGCTGCTCATCAAGGTGTTGCTCTTCGGGACGATGCTGGTGCTCGGCAACCGTGGTCGTCGGTATGCCGCCAGGGTGGCGTTCCGCCGGGTCCATCCGCTCGCCGACAGCGCCAACCGGGCAGGTATCCATCGCCTGGCCGTGGTGATGGGCACTGAGGTGGCCATCGCCGTGGTGATCTTGGTGACGACATCCTTGCTGGTGCTGGCCGCACCGACCGCATAGGCCACCCCGCCGGGGCCGGTTGGAAGCTGGGCAGTCCCGCGCTCCAGCCGCAGCAGCTCCAAGGCCCGGACCTCGGCCGCCGTCACCGCCGAGTCGCCTCCGAGGACGAGATCACCGGCGCCGCACCGCCGGGCGAGGATAACTTTCGGCCCTGCGGGTCGTCGACCGGCCGCTCCCGGGCGGCCGGCGCGGCGAACACCGCGGCCCCGATCAGCACCATCACGACGATCAGCGCATTCAGCAGACCGACATGCTTGCCCAGTAGCCCGATGCTGGGCGGACCAACCAGGAAGGCCAGGTAGCCGATGGTGGCGACGGCGCTGACCCTGGCGGCGGCGTTACGCGGATCGTCGGCGGCTGCCGACATGCCGACCGGGAAGCCGAGTGAGGCACCAAGACCCCACAGCAGCGTGCCGATCACCGCGACCGGGACATGCGGGACGAAGATCACCAGGCCCAGCCCGATCACCCCGGCCAACGCCGAAACCCTCAGTACCGCAACCCTTCCGAAATGATCGAGGGCGAACACCCCGGTCACCCTGCCGATCGTCATGGCGGCCACAAAGACGCCGAACAGCACCGCGCCGGTCGAGTTCGAGGTGTGCCGCTCGTCCACCATCGACAATGCCAGCCAGTCGCCGGCCGAGCCCTCGGCGAACGTCATGCCCAGCACGATGACCCCGATCAGCAGGGTGGCCGGCTGCTTCCAGACCGACAGTCTGTCCCGCCACCCCGAATCGCTGTGATGATCACCGTCGGCGTCCGAAATTCCCAGCGACTCCGGTTGCACATGCGGGAGCGAGACCAGTAGCAGCAGCACACCGAGCACAGCGATGCCGCTCAGGTGCCAGACCACCGGAACCCTGAGCTTCTCTGCCAGCGCGCCGAGCCCGGCGCCTGCCATGGTGCCGAAGCTGAACAGTGCATGGAACAACGGCATCAGGGTGCGGCCCATCACCCGTTCGTTGGCAGCTCCTGACAGGTTCATCGCCACGTCGCAGGTGCTGGTCCCAACGCCGAACATCGCCAGGCCGCCGAAGATCAGCCCGTAACTCGGTGCGACCGATCCGACGCCGGCACCCACCAGGCCGCCGACCATCAGCAGCACGAAGATCAACATAGTGCGCCGGGCGCCGATCCTGGCGATCACGTGGCTGGAGCTGGCCAGCCCGATCATTGAGCCGGCGGACAGCCCGACGATCAGCATGCCCATCTGAAACGTGTTGGCGCCCAAGCTGTCACGTACTGCTGGGATCCGCGTCATCCAGCTGGCAAGTGAGATCCCGCAGATGAAGAAGATGGCGAAGATCGACAACGACCAGGCCCTGCCCTGCCGCTGGGAGATCGCGCCCGCTACCAACGGCTGGCTGCTGCGGCCTGACACCTGACTACCTCGCAAGATCGGAGAACATCGATCCTGCCGGACCTACCGTCAAGATTACGGTCGCGCTTGGTGGTGGAGAACACCGTGCCGCACACCTCCGGCGATCGGGTGGACGCCGGGATGGCCGGCGCGCTGCGCCGGCAGCGGTCAGGGCAGGGCGCGGCGCGGCAAGGCGTCCACCCCATCGGCGGCGTCCGCGGCTTCGACGTCCGCCCGGCTGATGCCGAGAATGAACAGCACCGGGTCCAGGAACGGCTGGTTCAGCGCGGTATCCGCGTGCTGGGCGACCACCGGCTTGGCGTTGAACGCGATCCCCAGCCCGGCGGTGGACAACATGTCGATGTCATTGGCCCCGTCGCCGACGGCCACCGTCTGGCTCAAGGGGATGTCGAAGTCGGCGGCGAACCGCTTCAGGGCCCGCGCCTTGCCCGGCCGGTCAACGATGTCGCCCACCACCTTGCCGGTAAGCCGCCCGCCGAGCACCTCGAGGGTGTTGGCGGCAACGAAATCCAGCCCGAGAGCGTCCACCAGATGCTTGGCCACCTGGGTGAAGCCGCCGGACACAATGCCGCAGCGATAGCCGAGCCGCTTCAATGTCCTGATGGTGGTGCGGGCACCCGGCGTCAGCTCCAGCGACCGGCCCACCTGGTCCAGCACGGCCGCATCCAGGCCGGCCAGCATCGCCACCCTGGCCCGCAGCGCCTCGGCGAAATCCAACTCGCCACGCATCGCGGCCGCAGTGATCTCCTCCACCATCGATCGGCTTCCGGTGTGATCGGCCAGCATCTCGATCACCTCGCCGGTGATCAGTGTCGAGTCGACATCGAAGACGATGAGCCGCTTGGAGCGACGTTCGATGCCGGCCCGCTGCACCGCAATGTCCACTCCCGCCGACCTGCCGACCTGCGCCACTACCGTGCGCAACGCGCTCTCGTCGGGAACCGAGACTGCCAGCTCCAAGCCGGTCACCGGGTAGTCGGCTACTCGTTTGATGGCATCGATGTTCACACCCAACTCGCCGAACCGGCGGGCCAGCGCCCCGATGGTCCTTGCTTGCAGCGGGCGGCCCATCACCAACACCAAATGCGTAACCGGCCGACGGGTATCGCTCACCGAATCGCCGATGGACACCCGCACCTGCATGCCGATAGTGGCCATGGCCTGCTCCACCCGCTCCTGCAGGGCTTCGGCATCGCCGGCGGTGTCGACCAGGACACCGAGGGTCAGCGCCCCGCGGATGACTACCTGCTCGACGTCAAGCACGTCGACACCGGCACCGTCGACATCACGGGCGGTGAGCACCGCGAACAGCACACCCGTCACCCCAGGTGAGTCCGGTCCGGTGACCGTGAGCAGGACGGAGGTCACCGCCGTCGGCCCTGCATGTGCGGGCGCCCGCCGCTCAGTTCTGGGACGCTTCCGGGATTTTGAGATGGCTGCTGGACTCGGCGTCGTCCAGCCCCTTCCATTCTCGATGCGGGTGGGCCTCGCTATGCATTCGTTCGATCATGTGCGGGTGGTGCAGCTCGAACGCTGGACGTTCGGATCTGATTCGCGGTAGCGAGGTGAAGTTGTGCCGAGGCGGCGGCGAACTCGTCGCCCACTCCAGGGAGTTGCCGTAGCCCCACGGATCGTCGGCGGTCGTCACCTCACCGTGTCTGCTCGACTTGATGACGTTCCAGATGAACGGCAGTGTCGAGAAGCCCAACACGAAGGCACCGATCGAGCTGATGGTGTTCAGCGTGGTGAACCCGTCGGTGGGTAAGTAGTCCGCATAGCGACGCGGCATCCCCATGTTGCCCAGCCAGTGCTGAACCAGGAATGTGAGGTGGAACCCGACGAAGGTGGTCCAGAAGTGGAACTTACCCAACGACTCGTCGAGGAATCTACCGGTCATTTTCGGGAACCAGAAATAGATGCCCGAATAGGTCGCGAAGACAATTGTCCCGAAGAGCACATAGTGGAAGTGCGCCACCACAAAATAGGTGTCCGAAACATGGAAGTCCAGCGACGGCGAGGCCAGGATCACGCCGGTCAGCCCACCGAACAGGAAGGTCACCAGGAAGCCACAGGCGAACAACATGGGTGTCTCGAAAGATAATTGACCACGCCACATCGACCCGATCCAGTTGACGAACTTCAGCCCGGTCGGGATGGCGATGAGATACGTCATAAAGCTGAAGAACGGCAACAGCACCGCACCGGTGGCGAACATGTGATGCGCCCACACCGCCACCGAAAGGGCCGCGATTGCCAAAGTCGCGTAGACAAGACCGCGATAGCCGAAGCACGGCTTGCGGGAAAAGACGGGGAAGACCTCGGTGACGATGCCGAAGAAGGGCAGCGCGACGATATAGACCTCAGGATGCCCGAAGAACCAAAACAGGTGTTGCCACAGTATGGCTCCGCCATTGACGGGGTCGAAGACGTGCGACCCGAAGTGCCGATCAGCCTCCAGCCCGAGCAGCGCAGCCGTGAGGATGGGAAACGCGATCAGAACGAGGATTGCCGTTACCAGCACATCCCAGGTGAACACCGGCATCCGCCACATCGTCATTCCCGGGCACCGTAGGCAGATCACCGTGGTGATCATGTTGACCGCGCCGAGAATAGTGCCCAAGCCCGATAGGACAAGACCCATGGCCCATAGATCACCACCGACCTGCGGTGAGTTCTCGACGCCGGACAGAGGCGGATACGCGGTCCAGCCGAACGCCGCCGCACCGCCAGGGGTGGCGAACCCGGACACCGAAATGATGGCGCCGAGCAAATAGAGCCAGTACGAAAAGGCGTTGAGCCGCGGGAACGCCACGTCCGGCGCGCCGATCTGTAGCGGCAGCACGAAGTTGGCGAAGCCGAACACGATGGGCGTGGCATAGAACAGCAACATGATGGTGCCGTGCATGGTGAACAGCTGGTTGTACTGCTCGGGCGAGAGGAACTGCAGCCCAGGACGGGCCAGCTCGGCCCGCATCAGCATGGCGAGAAAGCCGCCGATCATGAAGAAGGTGAAGGCCGTGACGATGTACATCATGCCGAGGACCTTCGGGTCCGTCGTCTTGAAGTACTGCAGGAACTTTGAACCACGCGCAGGGCGCTGCACCGGGTAGGGCCGGGTCACCACGGGACGGGGGGCGACAGCTGTCACCAGTGGCCTCCTGCGTTTCAGCACTTCACCAACACTCGCGGTCGGCAGGCGGCCGCGCGGACGGTCTGAGCTTAGTCCGGCACACCCGTGAGCGGTTGCCCAGGGTGGCTGCGTTTCGTCACCAGCCGGGCGGTGCGGGGTCGGCTGATCGGCAGCACCTCCGTCACCGACCGACGGCGTAGCCCTGCATGCCGCGCGGGTTGGCCGCCGACCTCAGCACCGAACCGTCGGCGGTCCGCGACACTGCGCACATCCTGCCGAGCGACCACGGGCCCGATCGCACCACCAGGTGTCCACGCCGCTTCAGCTCGTCGATCACGCTGTCTCCTAGCCGATCTTCGACGATCAGCCGGCCCGGGTAGGCCTCCCGCGGGTAGAAGGAGCTGGGGAAATGCGTCGAGTGGAAGGCAGGTGCATCGATCGCCTGCTGCAGGTTCATCCCGCCGACCAGATGGTTCAGCAAAAAGCCGAGCTGCCATTGGTCCTGCTGATCGCCGCCAGGGGTGCCGAAGGCCAGCCGGCGCCCGTCGGTGTGGGCGGCCAGGCTGGGGCTCAGGGTGGTCCGCGGTCGCCGACCGGGCTCCAGCGTGGCTGGGAATCCCGTTTCCAGGGTGGTCATCTGCAGCCGGGTGCCAAGCGGAAACCCGAGGGCCGGGATCAATGGGGACGAGTGCAGCCAACCGCCGCTGGGGGTGGCGGCCACCATGGTGCCGAACCGGTCGACGACGCTCACGTGGCAGGTATCGCCCTGGGTTTCGCCGGAGCTGGCCACCGTCGGCTCCCCCGTCGTCCCGCTCGACGGCAGCACATCGCCATCCCCGCGTTTCCAACTCGGCAGCCGCGGAATCCTGCCGTCCGGTGAGCCAGGGCGCAGGTCAAGCGAGGCGATCTGGCTGATCAGCGTTCGGCGTTGCTGACTGTAGGCATCGGACAGCAGCGCGGCCATCGGCACCTGGTCGGCGGCCGGTTTCGGGTCGCCGTACCAGGCTTCCCGATCTGCGAAGGCGAGCTTGCCGGCCTCGGCGATGGCGTGCACCCAGGCGGCAGAGCCGGGTGCTGCGTCCAGGTCTTCCAACAGTCGCAGTTGTTGCAGCAGAACGGGTCCCTGGCCCCACGGGCCGGACTTCGCTACGGTCCAGCCGTGGAAGTCGACGGTCACCGCGTCCTCGTAGCCGGGTCGCAAGCCAGCCAGGTCGGCTCCAGTGAGCAGCCCGGCATACCGGCCGCCCAGCCCGTCCGCCTGTTCGGTGCGGACGAACGCATCGATCGCATCGGCGACGAACCCGGTCGACCATTCCTCGATAGCGGCGTCGATGGCCGCCTCCCGCGAGATGCCGGTGGCAGCGTCAAGCAGCCGCCGGTAGGAATCGGCCAACGCAAGGTTAGTGAGGAAACTGCCTGCGGCTACCGGTTTCCCGTCCCGGAGGTACTGGGTTGCGGACGCTTCCCAGTCGGCGGCGAACAGCTCGGCAACGGTGCCGATCGTCCGTTCGATGCTCGGCAGCACCGGGAAACCCTTGCTGGCGTAATAGATTGCGTACTGCAGCACATCGGACAGCCGGCGAGTTCCGTGGTCGCGCAGCAGCGTCAACCAGGCGACCGTGGCCGCCGGGATGGCCGCGGCGGCCAACCCCGAACCGGGAACTCGATCCAACCCGCGGCTCGTCATCGCCTCGATCGTCGCGGCTGCCGGTGCCGGGCCCTGCCCGCACAACACCACCGGCACCACATCGGTTGCGGCGAACAGCAACGTCATGTCGCCGCCCGGCCCGTTCAAGTGCGGCTCCACCACCTGCAGGGTGAAGCCGGCTGCGACCGCGGCATCGATCGCATTGCCGCCGGCCTCCAGCTCGGCCATCCCGGCGGCGGACGCCAGGTAGTGGGTCGAGGAGACCATGCCGAAGCTGCCGGCGAGTTCGGGTCGGGTGGTGAACGGAACTGTCATGAGTCCATCTTGGTCGAGGCGGTGCTGTGAGTGTTCAGCGGTCGTGTCGCACGCCGCTCATCCTGAGAATCGGCCGCCATACCGACCTGTTTGGCCTGTCCGGCAATTTTGGGGCCGCTCGTGTCCACTTTTCAGGATTTCGCGGCGCCGACGTGCAACGCGGCATCAATGCGCGTGGCATCCACTCTCGGGTTGACGCCGCTCGGCCGGCTGTGGCGGGTATTCGTCGACACCCTGACGGGACTCCGGAACACCGAAAGGTCGGCCTGACAGAAACCCGAGAATCGGCCGCCAGTTGGCCCCAATAGAACCGTTCGGCCGATTTGGGGCGCCTCGCGTCCCATTTTCAGGTTTCCTCATCGCCGGCCCCGCGACAGTCCACAACGAGCGAGGCGGCGCACTCACCGACACCCCGCCGCGCGCCCGGCACGCCGGATCCGGTGGCGGACCGAAATACTGACCCGGTGACCGCCGAGATCCGCACCGAGCCGAACAGCCGGTGGTGGAGCGCCCGGTTCGCCGTCGCGGTGCTGGCGACCGGGGTGCTGGCCGGCGCCGGCGGCATCGTGCTGACCCTGCTGTTGCATCTGGTGCAGCACCTGGCCTACGGCTACTCCGAGGAGTCGTTCCTGTTCGGCGCCGAGCGGGCCGCACCGAGCCGGCGGCTGCTGGTGATGGCCTGTGGTGGGCTGCTGATCGGGGCCGGCTGGTGGGCGCTGCGGCGTTGGACAACCCCGGTGCCGGCGGTGGCCGATGCCATCGAGGATCCGCGCCAGCGCTTCCGGTTGCCGGAGGCAACCACCGATGCCGCCCTCCAGATCGTCGGCGTCGGAATCGGCGCCTCCCTCGGTAGAGAGGGAGCGCCGCGGCTGCTCGGGGCGGCGATCGCGGAACGGCTGAGTGCCGGTCTTCGACTGGACACCGCGCAGCGGCACACCGTCGTTGCCTGCGGCGCCGGCGCCGGGCTGGCCGCCGTCTACAACGTGCCGCTGGGCGGTGCGCTGTTCACCCTGGAGATCCTGCTCGGGTCGGCGAAGGTGAGGGATGTGGTGCCGGCATTGATGAGTTCGGCAATCGCCGCCGCCAGCTGTTGGCCGGTGCTGTCCAGCCGCCCGACCTACACCGTCGCCATTCAAGGGGTGCATCCGCAGGTGATGGTGTGGGCGCTGCTGCTCGGCCCGGTAGCCGGTGTGGTGAGCGTCGGCTTCACCGCGCTAGTCGCGCGGGCCCGCGCGGCGGCGCCCACCGGCTGGAAGCTGGTGCCCGGCTGCGCCCTCGCCTTCACGGCAGTGGGTGCTCTATCCATGGCCTACCCGGCATTGCTGGGCAACGGGAAGGGCCTTACCCAGCTGGCCTTGGACGGAACATTGTCGGTGCTGCTGCTCACGCTGCTGGTGATCTTGAAACCGCTGGTCACGGCCGCCTGCCTGGCCGGTGGGGCCATCGGCGGGCTACTCACACCCGCGTTGGCCACCGGCGCGTTACTG
>JALYXB010000158.1 GCA_030947305.1 Actinomycetota bacterium
TCAGCCTGACGAGGCGCAGCCTAGGCGCCGCGCCCTTGCGGCGCAGTTGATTAAGCCAGGTGCTCGCAGCCCGAACACCCGTCGGTCAGGTAGGGCACGATCGGACGATGAGCACCGACAACCCCGCCGCCGCCGAGCTGGACGACGTGCACAGCCGCATTCGGATCATGGCCTCCGCGGATGCCGCGCTGCGGAAAGCGCTGGCCGACCTCGCCCCCGAGACCGTCAGCGGGCCGTCGCTGCTGCCCGACTGGACCGTCGGGCACGTGCTGACCCACCTGTCGAGGAACGCCGAAGGGCTACGAAACCTGTTGATGTGGGCCAAGACCGGCGTCGAGACGCCGATGTACACCTCTGCCGAGGCCAGGGATGCCGACGTCGAGGCCGGCGCGTATCGGCCGGCAGCCGACATCCTCGCGGATTATGTCAGCAGCTCGGAGGCATTCGCCCAGGAGGTTGCCGCGATGCCGGACAGCGCATGGTCGGCGCTGGTGCGGACCAGGACGGGCGGCCCCGTCCCGGCCGAGGTGGTGATCGATCACCGGATTTCTGAGGTGTATGTGCATCACCACGACCTGGGCATTGACGGCGGGCTTGCCGAGCTTTCCGACGACGAGGGCAGGGCACTGCTGTCGGTGTTGCTGCGCACTTACGTTCGCACCCACGACGTTCCATCGGTGGTGCTCGCACCGACAGGGGGCGACCGGCTGGTCCTCGGGCCGACACAGCCGACCGGTGCACCTGAGGTGTCCGGGCCGGCGACTGCTCTGGCAGGGTGGTTGACGGGCCGCTCAGACGGCTCCGAGCTGGCCTCCGCCGGCCCGCTTCCGGCGCTGCCGAACTGGTGAAAGGGCGAACGGCCATGGATTACACAGGACACGTCGATCCAGGGGGCACCGCGGCCACCCGTGAGTTACCGGCGATCACCATCAGCAAGATGTCGGTGGGGCCGATGGATAACAACACCTATTTGCTGGTCTGCCTGACCACCGGTGATGCCACCCTGATCGACGCCGCCAACGACAACGAGCGGATCCTCGACCTGCTCGGCGACGGGCCGGAGCGGCCGCGGTTGCGCAGCATCGTCACCACCCACCGGCACAGCGACCACTGGCAGGCGCTGCCGTCGGTGGCCGGCGTCACCGGCGCGAACCTGTACGCGGGCGCGGCAGACGCCGACGAGCTGCCGGTGCCCACCGACGTCCCGCTCGACCAGGGGTCGACGGTGCCGTTGGGCAACAGCGAACTGCAGGCCATCTCGCTGCGCGGCCACACCCCGGGGTCGGTGGCATTGCTCTATCGCGATCCCACCGGGTCTGCGCACCTGTTCACCGGCGACGCACTGTTCCCCGGCGGTCCAGGACGGACCGGCTCGCCGGAAGACTTCACCTCGCTGATGGACGACCTGCAGCGGCGGGTGTTCGACGTGCTGCCGGACGACACCTGGGTCTACCCGGGACACGGCGACGACACCACCCTCGGTGCCGAGCGCCCACACCTGGCCGAATGGCGGGCAAGAGGCTGGTGACCTCAATAGCCGCTGCGCCAGGAGATATACCCGGTGCTGGCATGGAGGTAGCCTGCCGAACCGGCGAGCAGGCTGCGGATATCGTCGTCGGATGACGCGGACGATCTTTCAAGGCGGCACTGTGTACGACGGCACCCTTGCCGAGCCGGCAGCGGCAGATGTGGTGGTGCAGGACGGCCGGATCGTCGACGTCGGCACCGGCCTCGACGGTGACGAGTCGGTCGACTGCAGCGGGAAGTGGCTGTCACCAGGCTTTTTCGACTCGCATGTGCACGTGATGTTCGAGGGCGTCGACGTCCTGCGGATGTTGAACACCCCGTTCAGCCTCAGCTTCTATTACGCCGCCTGGAATCTGAAGAAGACGCTGGACATCGGCATCACCTCGGTCAGGGACGCCGGCGGCGCCGACCTCGGGGTGAAGGAAGCGGTCGCCCGCGGGGTGATTCCGGGGCCACGGATGCAGATCTCCATCAGCATGCTGAGCCAGACCGGCGGGCACGGTGACGATTGGGAAGCCTGTGGCTCCGTGGTACCGATGTTCCCGGAACATCCCGGCCGCCCGTCCACCGTCGTCGACGGCCCTGACGAGGTACGAAAGAAGGTTCGCGAGCTGATCCGCGACGGCGCGGACGTGATCAAAGTGGCCACCTCCGGCGGCGTGCTGTCACCCCGCGACGACCCGCGGCACGCCCACTTCCGGGACGCCGAGATCGCGGTGATGGTCGAAGAAGCCACCGCCGCCGGCATTTTCGTGATGTCGCACGCCCAGGCCACCGACGGCATCAAGGCGGCCATCCGCAACGGAGTCCGGTCCATCGAACACGGCATCTACCTGGACGACCAGGCAATCGAGATGATGCTGAAGGCTGGAACCTGGCTGGTACCGACGCTGCACGCGCCGCGAGCGGTCATCGCCGCGGCCGCCGCCGGCGCCTCCATTCCGGCAGCCGCCGTGGAGAAGGCGAAGATGGTCGCCGGCGCCCACGAAGACAGCGTCCGCAAGGCGCACGCGGCCGGTGTCAAGATCGCCATGGGTACGGACTGCGGAGTAGGGCCGCACGGCAGCAACCTCGACGAGCTGCGCCTGATGTCCGGAGCCGGCCTGTCGCCGTTGGAGGCATTGCACGCCACCACTTCCAGCGCTGCCGAGCTGTTCGGCGTCGGTAACGACCGCGGCCGGATCGCGTTCGGCCAGCGCGCTGATCTGGTGCTGCTGGAGGGCGACCCACATGACGTGTCGGCGCTGGCCGGCCAGGTGCGGGCGGTGTATCAGGACGGGACGCTGGTGTCCGGCTCCGCTGCCTGACTGCCGGCGCCGGTCAGTCCTGCACCGCCGCCGACGGCTCCAGCCGCAGGATGATCGCCTTGGAGGTCGGGGTGTTGCTGCCCTCGGCGGTGCTGTCCAACGGCACCAGTCCGTTCGCCTCCGGAAAATAGGCGGCGGCACATCCACGGGCCGTCGGATAGCTGACCACCCTGAACGCACGTACCACCCTGTCCACCCCGTCGGTCCATTCGCTGTGCAGATCGACAAGGGCCGCGTCCTGGACGCCGAGCTCGGCCAGGTCGTCCGGGTTGACGAACACCACCCGCCGGCCGTGATGGATCCCGCGGTAGCGATCGTTCAGGCTGTAGATGGTGGTGTTGAACTGGTCGTGCGACCGGATGGTCTGCAGCAGCAGTCGGCCTGCTGGCACCTCGATCGACTCCAGCTCGTTGACCGTCAAGATCGCTTTCCCGGTGGGAGTAGGGAACTTTCGCTCGTCTCGCGGCGGGTGCGGCAGCACGAAGCCGCCTTCCTGGCGCACCTTGTCGTTGTAGTTCTCGCAGTCGGTGATGGTGTGGGAGATGTGGTCGCGGATCAGGTCGTAATTGCCCTCGAAGCCTGCCCAGTCGACATTGACCTTGTCCCGCAACACCTTCCTGGCCAACCTGCTGATGATCGCGACCTCCGACAACAGATGCGGCGCAACGGGTTCGACGACACCACGGCTGGCATGGATGGCGCACACGGAATCTTCGACGGTGACGAACTGCGGGCCGCCGGACTGCCGATCGATCTCGGTGCGCCCCATGGTCGGCAGGATCAGCGCCTGGTCGCCGACCACCCCGTGCGATCTGTTCAGCTTGATGGAGATCTGCACCGACAACCTGGTGCGTCGGATCGCTGCTTCCGCGACCTTGGTATCCGACACCGCCGACACCAGGTTGCCGCCAAGTGCTACCAGCACTTTCACCTCGCCGTCCCGCATCCTGCGGATCGACTCGACGACGTCATACCCGTTGTGCCGCGGCGGATCGAAGCCGAACTCGCGCTGCAGCGCGTCCAGGAAGAACTTCGGCATCTGTTCCCAGATCCCCATCGTCCTGTCGCCCTGCACATTGCTGTGGCCGCGGATCGGCGAGGCACCGGCTCCGGGTTTGCCGATGTTCCCGCGCAGCAACAGCAGATTGATGATCTCCTTGATGGTGTCGACCGCTTTCCGGTGCTGGGTCAGCCCCATCGCCCAGGTCACGATCACCTTGTCGGCCCTCAAGTAGCGGTCCGAAAGCTCATCGATCTCGGCCGACCGCAAACCGGTGGCGGCCAGCACCTGGTCGTCGTCCAACCGGCCCAGATGGTCGGTGAGTTCGGCGAGCCCCGAGCAGTGCGCCGCGAGGAAGTCGTGGTCCAGCACCGTCCCAGGCGCTGCCTCCTCCGCCTGCAACACCCGCCTGGACACAGCCTGCATCAGCGCCATGTCGCCGCCCATCCGGATCTGCAAGAACTGGTCCGCCAGCGGTGTTCCACGGCCGACGACACCGCTTGGCCGCTGCGGGTTCTTGAAGCGCATCAGACCCGCCTCCGGCAACGGGTTCACCGCGACAATGCTGACGCCGGCCCGCTTCGCCTCCTCGAGCGCCGTCAACATCCGAGGGTGATTGGTGCCCGGGTTCTGGCCCATGATGATGATCAGGTCGGCCAGCGCGAGATCGTCGTAGGAGATGGTGGATTTGCCGATACCGATGGTCTCCGACATGGCAAGGCCGGTCGATTCGTGGCACATGTTGGAGCAGTCGGGCAGATTGTTGGTGCCGAAAGCTCGCACGAACAGTTGGTAGGCGTAGGCGGCCTCGTTGCTGGTCCGGCCGCTGGTATAGAAGGTGGCCTGATCCGGGCTATCCAGCCGGGAGAGCTCGCCGGCAATCACCTCGAAAGCAGCATCCCAGGTGACCGGGTGATAGTGCTCGGATCCCGCAGGCTTGAACATCGGCTCCACGAGCCTGCCCTGCTGGCCGAGCCAGTACTCCTGGCTGCCGGCCAACTCGGACACAGTGTGCTGCGCCCAGAAATCGGCGGGAATCAGCAGCGGATCCGCTTCCCAAGCGACCGCCTTGGCGCCGTTCTCGCAGAACTCGGCGATCTTCCGGTGCGGCGGGTCCGGCCAGGCACAGCTCATGCAGTCGAAACCGTCGGTCTGGTTGATGGCGGCGAGCGTCTTCAGGCTGCGCCGGGGACCCATCTCCCTCAGCGCGTGCTGCATGGACACCGCAACGCCCGGAATACCGGCCGCCCAGGTTTTCGGTGTGCCGACGGTGAGATCCGCCTCGTTCGGCGGCGGATTCGTCGGAAGATCGGCGGTGCCACCACGGGGAGAACGCTTTCGTCTGGCCATGGTTCGGAGCATAGGCTCCCCGCTGTCGCCGTCCGGGCCGACCGGCAGCGACCAGGGAGATTCAGTCCTCAGCCGTTGATCTGACCGCCGCCGGCTGGTGAAATAAGCATCGGATATCGACGGAATGTCCGGTATTCTCGATCTGCGTCCCAGGGCCGAACACCGGCGTACCGGTTCGGGAAACTCGTCGGCAGTTCCCATTGCGACCGTTGTCGGTGCCTGCCGATACCGTCGCCATCGGTGACAGCCCCGCCGCCGCCTTGCCCCTCTCGCTCGTACGGAAGAGATCTCATGACCACTACGTCAAGTCCGAAGGACCCATCCGCCTCCTTCGATAAGGCCGCTGGCAGCGGGTCGAAGGACAAACTCGACGGTGCGGTGATGAAGGTTGCCGGCGTCGTTGTTCTCGGCTCGATCATGTCCATCCTCGACATCACCGTCGTCGGGGTGGCCCAGAACCAGTTCCAGTCGCAATGGGGCGCCACCCCGTCCACCGTCGCCTGGACCATGACGGCTTACACGCTGGCCCTTGCCACCGTCATCCCGGCCACCGGGTGGGCCGCCGACAGGTTCGGCACCAAGCGCCTCTACATGCTGTCGATCCTGCTGTTCGTGCTGGGATCGGTGCTCTGCGCAACGGCCTGGGACATCGGCCCGCTGATCGCCTTCCGCGCCATCCAGGGCCTCGGCGGTGGCATGCTGATGCCGCTCGGGATGACGATCCTGACCAGGGCTGCCGGCCCTGAGCGGGTCGGACGGGTGATGGCGGTACTCGGCATCCCGATGATGCTCGGCCCGATCGGTGGCCCGATTCTGGGCGGCTGGCTGATCACTGCCGTGAGCTGGCACTGGATCTTCCTGATCAACGTCCCGATCGGTGTCGTCGGCCTGGTCTACGCACGGATCGCGCTCCCGAAGGACAACCCGACGCCGTCGGAAACCTTCGACTTCCTCGGATTTGCGTTGCTCTCACCTGGTTTGGCGATGTTCCTGTTCGGGGTCTCCTCGATCCCGGGTGCCGGCACGATTCTGGCCGCCAAGGTGTTGATCTGGAGCCTGCTCGGTCTCGCCCTGTGCGTGGCATTCGTCTTCCATGCACTGAACCGCGCCGACCACCCGTTGATCGACCTGCATCTGTTTCGCAACCGCCAGTTGACGATAGCGACCATCACCATGGCGCTGTTCGTGATGGCCTTCTTCGGCGTCATGCTGCTGTTCCCGCAGTACTTCATCGGTATCCGAGGCAAGACACCGATGGTGGCTGGCCTGCTGGGCGCCGGGATGGGCATCGGCTCGATGCTGACAATGCCGGCGGCCGGCGCTCTTACCGACAGATTCGGCCCAGGCAAGTTCGTGATGTCCGGCCTGGTGCTGATCGTCGCCGGGCTCATCCCGCTGTCTCAGCTCACCTCCACAACCTCGTTGTGGCTGACGACGCTCTGCTTCGTGGTGATGGGTCTCGGCATGGGGATGACCATGATGCCGACGTTCACCGCGGCCCTGAAGACACTGAAAGATCACGAGATCGCCCGCGGTTCGACGATGATGAACATCACCCAGCAGGTGGCGGCGTCGATCGGTACCGCAGTGATCTCCGTGTTGCTGACGGGATTTCTCAAGAAGGACCCAGCCGCTGCCTTGTCGTTCGGGCTGAACCCGATCCTGTCGAATCCGAAGGCACCGGCGGAGTTGCAGGCGCAGGCCCACGCAGCCATTGCGGGAGCGTCCAGGGCAGCCGGGACGACACAGGATGCCTTGCTGGCACATGGGCTGTCGTCGGCGGCCGACTCGTTCGGCAAGACCGTTCTCATCGCCACGATCCTGGTCGCCTGCACGTTGATTCCGGCATTCTTCCTGCCTCGCAAGGGCACATCGGCGGCGGCCAAAACCAGCGCGGCAGCGGCGATGGTGCACTGATCGAGGCGCTTGTTCCAGCGCGGCTACCCGCCGCTCGGCGACGCCTGCTCGACCGGCAGGTGCCGCTGCCACCACTCGAGGATGGCGTCCAACCGCTGCTGTCGGTGGCGCGGCCTGCCGCCACGCGACAGCTCGTGGCCCTCGGCCGGGAAAAGCAGCATCTCGGTCTCGGCGCCGCGTCTCTTCAGCGCGGTGAACAACCGTTGACCCTGCTCCAATGGGCAGCGCCAATCGTGCTCCGAATGGATGATCAGCAGCGGAATGTCGATCGCGTCGGCGTATGCCAACGGCGATGCCTGCCATTGCAGATCCCGGTCTGCCCCGACGTAGGCCTCCGCGAAGAAGTGGCCGATATCGCTGGCGCCGGAAAACGAATCCCAGGCGTTGACGGCCCGCTCCGAGATGCCGGCCGCGAACCGGTCGGCGGCGTGGGAGGCCAGCCAGCTCGTCATGAACCCGCCGTACGAACCGCCCATCACTCCCACCCGGGCGGAATCCAGCTCCTCGCGCTGCAGCGCCACATCCAGCAGCGCGAGCACGTCGTCGACGTCGATGGTGCCCATCGCGTTGACGATCGCCCTGCCATGCTCCTGGCCGTAGCCGGCTGAGCCGCGCGGGTTTCCCATCACCACGGCGTAACCGGCCGTTGCGTACACCTGGGCCTCGTCGAACAACGACCAGCTGTAGGAACTGTGTGGGCCGCCGTGCACGTTCAACAAGACCGGATGCGGCCCGTCACCCGCCGGCAGCAGTAGCCAGCCGTGCACCGGGTAGCCGTCCGCTGTTGCGCCGGACAACTCGATGGTGTCGGAAAGTCCCACCTGCTTCAGCGCGCCACCCAGGTCGGTGACGGTGCGCTCGTCAGTCAACCCGACGCCTGTCAGCTCGCCGGTCACCACTTCGGCGAACGAGGACGGATCACCGACAACGGCTGCCAGTCTGCTGCTTTCGGTCACGGCACCGAGGCAGAACTCCTTGACCACCCGCTGGCCGCCGAGCACCAGCGGCAGCTCATCGAGGGCGGCCCGATCGGCGTCCTTGGCCACCGAACGCAGGTCGACGGCACCCCTGTTCTGCACCTGGATCAGCAACCGGTCGCCGTCCAGCGCCGGCTCCCCGCTCATGTCGACGGTCTGCTCGTCGGTCAGTCTTCTGGGGGTGCCGCCACTGGCGGGGACCGCGAACAGCCCCACGTTGCGCCCCGGAAAATCGGCGCCGGAGAACGCCACCCCACCGAAATAGATCGTCTCGCCGTCCACCACCGGGGCAGCGACGTCGCCCAGCCCGGTCACCAACACTTGCGGTGCGGCCTGGGTGTCCGCCCCTCCGGCTCTGGACGGCAACGCCACCGTCACCAGCTCATTGGTGATGTCGTCCGGCCCGGTCGCCCGCGAATAGACCAGCGTCGAGCCGTCCGCGAGAAATGCCGGCTTTCCGGCGCCACGTGGTTCGGCGGTGGCCCTGGCCGGCAACGCGTCCTTCACCGTCGGATCGAAGTCGGCTGGCACCACGAAGATCTGCTCCGGCTTGTCCAGCACGAACCCCTTGCCGTCACTGCGGTACGGCAGGCTGGTGAACCGGCGCGGCGGCTCAGCGTCCGCCGTCACCTTCTCGTCCGTCCCGTAGCGGCCGGCCTCGGGGACCGCTGCGAGGTAAGCGATGGTGCCGCCGTCCGGGGAGAACACCGGCGACGAGGCACCGAGCTTGTGGTCTGTAAGTCTCCTGGCCTCACCACCATCCACCCGGATGGCGAACAGCTGCGGCGGCCCGGATTCGGGCGCCTTGCCGAACACCACCGTCTTGCCGTCCGGCGAGAGCACCGGAGCGGTGTCGGACGGACCGCTGGTGAACTCCCGCTGACTGCCGTCAGTGTCGATCAGCAGCAGCTTGGAAACGGTGCGATCATCGTCCAGGTCGGGGTGCGAAACGGCCACCAGCAGCCTGCCGTCGGGCAACAGAACGGGACGCCCGGCAGACCGCAGCAGGGGAAGATCAGTCGACTTCATGCATCGAACCTAGCCGTGCGCCGGAACCGCCGGTGCCGCGGTCTGGCACTCTCGAATGATGCGCGCTCTTCTCGGTAGCCCGGCGCGACGGTGGGCGGCCCTCGCGCTTGCTGTCGTGATCGTTGCCGCTGCCGCCATTGCCTTCTGGCCGCGATCAAGCGCTGCCCCGATCGCGGCGCAGCAGCTGACGATCCAGGGCGCCAAGGCGACATGGGACAGCGCCCCGGTGCAGCTGGACGCGACGGTGTACCTGCCGGCCAGCACGCCGGCGCCGGCGGTGATCATCGCGCACGGGTTCGGTGGCTCGAAGGCATCTGTCGCCGGTGACGCCGAGAACCTGGCAAGGGCAGGTTTTGTGGTGTTGGCGTATTCGGCGCGGGGGTTCGGGAAATCTACCGGCACCATCTCACTGGACTCGCTGGACGCCGAGGTGCCCGACGCCCGCAAACTCGTCGACTACCTGGCCACCAGGTCGGACGTGATCAAGGATGCTCCCGGCGATCCTCGGGTCGGCGTCACCGGGGGTTCCTACGGCGGGGCGCTCTCGCTGATGCTGGCCGGTACGGATCCGCGGATCGATGCTGCCGTGCCGGTGATCACCTGGAACAACCTGCAGCAGGCGTTGTTCCCGAACGCGGTGTTGCCCAACACATTCCACGACCCCGGCACCCCGGCCGCCATCCCGGCCAGTGACGACGGCGTGTTCAAGAAGTATTGGGCGGCCGCACTGATCAGCTCGGTGGTGACGGGTGCCAACCTGGCGCCGACGGCGGCGGTGGACATCGGGCCGTCCAACGACACCGGCGGCCGACGCGACAACACCTCCGGCGTCACCGCCGGGCCGGCTGCGCGGGCTACCAGTGCCGGATCGTCGGACCCGGTCGGGCCTGCCGCTGCCAGCGCCGGCTGCGGCAGACTGCGACCGCAAGTGTGCGCGGCCTATGCGCAGGCCGCCTCCACCGGCCGCATCGACACCCCCCTTCGGGCCCTGCTTGCGCGGTCCAGTCCGTCGGCTGTCGACTCGAAGATCACTGCGCCCACCCTGCTGGTGCAGGGCGAAAAGGACACCCTGTTCCCGTTGGACCAGGCGGACGCGAACGCCAGGGAGATCGCCGCGGCCGGCACCACCGTCGCCGTCGATTGGTATCGCGGCGGCCACGACGGCGGAGCGCCGGACGCCAGCACTCAGAACCGGATAACCGGCTGGCTGCAGCACTACCTGAAGGCCGGACCCGGCAACGCCGCCCCCGGCCCTACCGGCACGTCTCCGGCCCCGTCGCTGGCGTTCCAGTACTCCGTCGATGGCGGCCTCACCGACAACGGCCGCGCCCGCAGCCGGGTGCTGCAGACCGCCGGCTACGCCGGCGTTGCCGGCGACGGCCAAGTCACCCGCCGTCGGATACCGCTGTCCGGTGGCGCCCAGCTGATGCTGAATCCGCCGGGCGGAACGCCCGCGGCCATCTCCTCGCTGCCGGGACTCGGCGCCGCCGGTGCCCTCACATCGCTTCTGTCACAAGGGCTTCCAGGTCAAACAGCCAGCTTTTCGTCGGCGCCGTTCAGCGCGCTCACAGTCGTCACCGGTGCTGGCAGGCTTCAGTTGACACTGATCGGGCTACCCAGCGCGGCGACCGGATCGGGCACCGGCCCGGCCGGCGGACCGGTGTTGTTCGGGTCCATCGGTTCTCGCACCAACGGCGGGGTGACGACGATGGGGGGCAACGCGGTTGCGCCGATTCGACTGCCTCCACTACCTGCCGACGGGTCGCAGGTGACGGTGACGGTTGCCCTCCCCGCTGTGAGCCTGCAGGTAGCCGCCGGCGAAAGTCTGGTGGTCCGCTTCAGCACCACCGACCAGGCCTATGCCGGCCCGACATCGCCTGCGGCATATCGAATCTCGGGCGTCAACTCGGTCTCGGTCCCCACCGCCGGCGGTCAACAGGTGTCCGCCGGCGAGATCCCGATCGACACCTTGATCGCGCTGATCGCGCTGGCGGTGCTAGCCGTCGCAGGTCTGCTGCTGGCCGGCAGGTGGCGGCAGCGGCCACGGGCTACCGCTAATGCTGCGGTCCACAGCAACACCGAACCTGCCGCCGACACCGCAGCGGTGGACGGGGGACCAGAGCCGCCGGTGCTGGACCCGACGGTGGTGCCGCTGGTGATCCAGAATCTCTCCAAGAGCTATCCGGGCGGTGTGCAGGCGGTGCGGGACGTCTCCTTCGATGCCAGGCCCGGCCAGGTGCTGGGGCTGCTCGGCCCGAACGGCGCCGGCAAGACCACCACTTTGCGGATGGTGATGGGGTTGATCCGGCCGACCGGCGGCGAGATCAGCGTCTTCGGCCGGCCGGTGACTCCTGGCGCCGAGATCCTCTCCCGCGTCGGTAGTTTCGTCGAGGGCTCCGGTTTCCTGCCGCATCTGTCCGGCCGGGTGAACCTCGAGCTTTACTGGAAGGCAACCGGTCGTCCGGCCGCCGACTCGCACCTGGACCAGGTGCTGGTGATCGCCGGGCTGGGCACAGCGGTCCGTCGCAAGGTCAAAACGTACTCGCAGGGTATGCGGCAGCGGCTGGCGATCGCGCAGTCGATGCTCGGGCTGCCCGATCTGTTGTTGCTCGACGAACCGACGAACGGTCTGGACCCACCCCAGATCCACGCCATGCGAGAAGTGTTGCGCCGCTACGCGGCTACCGGGCGCGCTGTGGTGCTGTCCAGCCATCTGTTGTCGGAGGTGGAACAGACCTGCGGCGAGGTGGTGGTGATCCATCTGGGTCGCACCATCGCCGCCGGTAGGGTCGCCGACCTGATCGCCAGCTCAGGCGAAATGAGCTTCACCGTCGATGACGCGAATTCCGCAGCTACGCTGCTGCGCCGGATGGGCGGCGTCGGTGACGTCGAGGTCGTCGACGGTGCCGTCCAGGTTGATCTTGGTGCCGTCCGGTCCGCCCAGGTGGTGGACTCGCTGGTGAGGGCCGGCATCGCGGTCTCCGCTGCCACGCCACGCAATCGGCTCGAGGACGTGTTCCTCGATCTGGTCGGGGCCACCGGATCCGCTGGGAAGAAGGAGGAATCCTGATGAGCCCCGTCCATCGTGACCAGTCGGCAGACGCCGCCGTTGAGGTAATGCGGCAACTGCCGGGGGCACTGCCCACCACCGCAGCCGGGCTGCCGGTCGGCTTCCGTGCCGCGCACACGCTGCCGATCAGGGTGGAGCTGGTTCGCCAGCTACGCCGCCGGCGCACGCAGCTGGCGTTGGCTTTCATGGTGCTGCTGCCGATCATCCTTTCGGTAGCGTTCGCCTTCGGGTCGACCAGCGATGGTGGCACCTCGTTCGTCGATCTCGCTCAGCACAGCGCGGTCAATTTCGCCATCGTTGCTCTGTTCTTCTCCTCGACATTCCTTCTGGTGGTGGTCGTTTCGCTGTTTTTCGGGGACACGGTGGCCAGTGAGGCCTCCTGGTCGTCACTGCGATACCTGCTCGCGATGCCCGTTCCCAGAGCCAGACTGCTGCGCCAGAAGTTTGTGGTAGCCGGCCTGCTGTCGGTGCTGGCATTGTTGATCCTGCCCATCGCAGCCTGGCTGCTCGGGGCCGTGCTGTACGGCACCGGACCGGCATCCACCCCGGTGGGCGAGACCTTCGCCGGCTGGTCGGCGGTGGGCCGGCTGGCCATCATTGTGATGTACCTGGGCCTGAGCCTGGCTTGGGTGGCCGGGCTGGCGTTCCTGCTGAGCGTATCGACGGACGCACCGCTCGGTGCCGTCGGCGGCGCCGTGCTGCTGGCCATCCTGTCGCAGATCCTCGACCAGATCAGCGCGCTGGGGAACATCAGAAGCTGGTTCCCCACGCACTATTCGTTCTCCTGGACAGGGGCCATGGTGAACCCGGTGCGATGGGACGACATGGTGCGCGGCGGCTTCTCCGGGCTGGCCTACGCGGTCGTCTTCACCGCTTTGGCATTCTGGCGATTCTCCCGCAAGGACATCAACAGCTGAGACCGCAGGTCGACCGCAGCAATGCGCGCCCCCGACATCCAGTTCACAACACGGCTATCCCCCACTAGACAGGGGTGCGGTCGACCCCCGCGGAATCCATATCCCTGATCTCCTTCTTGAGCTCGGAGATCTCGTCGCGCAGTCGACCCGCCAGCTCGAACTGCAGATCACGAGCGGCGGCCATCATCTGAGCGGTGAGCTGGTGCACAAGGTCGGCCATCTCCGCCCTGGCCATCCCGGCCGTCGAATGCCCCGCGTAGACCCCGGAACTGCCGCCGCCGATCTCGCCCTGGGCGCGTCGACCCCGGGATGCGCTGCGACCCGACCCGACTGCCCGACTCCGGCCGCTAGGTCCGTCCTGGATGTCGGACTCGGCCTCTTCGTAGACCCGCTCCAGGATGTCGTTGATCTTCTTGCGCAACGGCTGCGGATCGATGCCGCGCTCGGTGTTGTAAGCCACCTGCTTCTCACGCCGCCTGTTGGTCTCATCGATCGCCCTGGCCATCGACGGCGTGAGCCGGTCTGCGTACATGTGCACCTGGCCGTCGACGTTCCTGGCGGCCCTGCCGATGGTTTGGATCAACGAGGTCGCCGACCGCAGGAAACCCTCTTTGTCGGCGTCGAGGATCGCCACCAACGACACCTCCGGCAGATCGAGCCCCTCCCGCAGCAGGTTGATGCCGACCAGCACGTCGAAGTCGCCCAGGCGCAGCTCGCGCAGCAACTCCACACGGCGCAGGGTGTCCACCTCTGAGTGCAGATAGCGCACCTTGATGCCCTGCTCCAGCAGGTAGTCGGTGAGATCCTCGGACATCTTCTTGGTGAGCGTGGTGACCAGCACCCGCTGGTTCTTCTCCGACCGTTCCCGGATCTCGCCGAGCAGATCGTCGATCTGCCCCTTGGTCGGCTTGATGACCACCTGCGGATCGACGAGGCCGGTCGGCCTGATGACCTGCTCGACGATCTCGCCGTGGGTACGGCCGAGCTCGTACGGACCAGGGGTCGCCGACAGGTACACCGTCTGGCCGATCCTGGTATCGAACTCCTCCCAGGTGAGTGGCCGGTTGTCCAGCGCCGACGGCAATCGGAAGCCGTGCTCCACCAGCGTCCGTTTCCGGGACGCATCACCCTCGTGCATGGCGCCGATCTGCGGGACCGTCACGTGCGATTCGTCCAGCACGATCAGAAAATCGTCCGGAAAATAGTCGAGCAGGGTGGCCGGCGCGGACCCGGCCGGCCGGCCGTCGATGTGCCGCGAGTAGTTCTCGATGCCGTTGCAGAAGCCCACCTGCCGCATCATCTCGATGTCGTAGTTGGTCCGCATTTTCAACCGCTGCGCTTCCAGCAGCTTGCCCTGCCGTTCGAACTCGGCGAGCCTGGTCGCCAGCTCCTCCTCGATCGCCGAGATCGCCTTCTCCATCCGGCCGGGGCCCGCGACGTAGTGGGTGGCGGGAAAGATCCGCAGCTGCGGCACCTGCCTGACGATGTCGCCGGTGAGCGGATGCAGGTAGTACAGCCGCTCCACCTCGTCACCGAAGAACTCGATCCGGATGGCCAGCTCCTCGTAGGCCGGAATAATCTCGACGGTGTCGCCGCGCACCCGGAAGCTGCCACGGGTGAACGCCATGTCGTTGCGCGAATACTGGATGTCGACCAGCGCCCGCAACATCTCGTCCCTGTCGATGGTGTCGCCCACCTCGATGGGCATCGACCTGTCCATGTACGACTGGGGGGTGCCAAGGCCATAGATGCAGGACACCGATGCCACCACGATGACGTCCCTGCGCGACAACAACGACATGGTCGCCGAATGTCGCAACCGCTCGACGTCCGAGTTGATCGACGAGTCCTTCTCGATGTAGGTGTCCGTCTGTGGGACGTACGCCTCCGGCTGGTAGTAGTCGTAGTAGGAGACGAAGTACTCGACCGCGTTGTGCGGGAACAACTCTCGCAGCTCGTTGGCAAGCTGCGCGGCCAACGTCTTGTTCGGTGCCATCACCAACGTCGGGCGCTGCACCCGCTCGATGAGCCAAGCTGTGGTGGCCGACTTGCCGGTGCCGGTGGCGCCGAGCAGCACCACGTCCCGCTCGCCCTGCCTGAGCCTGTTCTCCAACTCCTCGATCGCCTGCGGTTGGTCGCCGGCCGGCTGGTAGTCACTCACCACCGTGAACGTGCCCTCCGTCCGCGGAATGTCGCCGACCGGGCGATGTTCCGATACGGCGATGACGGGTTGTTCGGTTGCGAAAGCCACGGTCACCAGGCTACGGGCGGGCTCCGACAGTCACCACCAACCGGAGGGCAGCCGGGTGGAGCGGGACGGGCTGGGCCAGTCAGGGTGCCCAGCCGGACCTGGCGGCCCAGGCCGGGCTATCCCTCACCCTCACGTGCAGGTTGACGATTTGCCCCGGATCTGCGCTGCCATGCAGCCATTTTCGCGACGGCTGCGCGCCGTCGGGGTGGGGGCTGTCCCACGACGGGGCGCCGGGAAATCCGGCGGCGGCCAGCGCCGGCGCGAACTGCTCCGCTTGCTCGAGGCTCGCGACGGTCAACTGCAGGTCAATCACGTTCTCGGCGGGAAACCCCTCGATGGCGGTCGACCCAACGTGATCCACCCTTCCCCCGCCAACGGACTGAGACACCCTGGCGGCGAGCAACACGGCCAGATCCCGCCGGCGGGGATCAGGCTCGGCCAGCACCCGACCCTGCTGCTGGGCCGGTCGGCGCGCCACCCGGTTGCCGGCGAACTCGGTCAATCGCCGCCACAGCGGGTCGACGGCCGCGAGCAGGTCACCGACCTGCGCAGAGTTGTCCAACCAGACGTCACACAGGGGGCGCCGATCGGTGTCGGAGATCTGTGCGGCGATCCTGGACCGCGCGTCCTTCTCCGCCAGCCCGCGGGCGATCAGCCGCCGCAGCCTGAGCTCTTCGTGCTGCACGCCGACACCGATCACCAAATGGAATCCGGCTGCCACCTGCAGGTCGCGGATCAGCGGGATGTCGTTGACGACGATCGCGTTCTGCGGGGCGGCGGCCAGCAGTTCGGCATAGCGACGTCGCACCAGCGGGTGGGTGATGCCCTCGAGGGTTCTCCTGGCCGCCGGGTCAGCAAAGATGATCTCGGCCAATGCCGCTCGGTCCAAGCCGGCGTCGCCGCCAATGACGCCGTCACCGAAAGCCTGGCTGATCGCGGCCAGACCTGGGGTGCCGGGCCGGACCACTTCGCGGGCCAGCACATCCGAATCCACCAGCACCGCCCCGCGGTCGGCCAACGCGCCCGACAGCGTCGATTTGCCGGCGCCGATCCCCCCGGTGACGGCGATGCTGAGGGCCGACATCCGCCCGCCCGAAGTCGCGGGTGAAACCGGCACCCGGGGGGTGACACCTCGGTCTTCAGAAGCCATTGCGTCACTCCCGTTCTGTTGCGTCACGTCCGACACACCGAGGCGCCTCCCAGGGCGCCCGTCGATGCTGACATAGCGTCACCTCACCAGCATCCAGCTGCACCGCGCCAACCTAGGAGGTCCAGTGCGCAGCACGCTCGTCGGCCAGGGTCGGCACCGAATTGGTCTGCCAGGGCTGGTACCGGTGCGGCAATTCGTCACCGTGGCCCAGCGAAGCCTGCTTGCGCGGCTGTTCGGTTTTGGTCGCAGGGCCGGCAGGCATCACCTGGTCGCCACCGACGCACCGGCCGAGCGCATCGCGCCCGCATTGCAGACCGCGGCCGCCTGAGTCCGGGCTCGGCGCCAGCAACAGCGCGGACCGCTCGGTGGGCCGGCTGACAAATCTGCCCGCCGCCCTTGCACTGCCTCGCCGAATTGTCCGGCCGAAACTCGTGGTGTGCCACCAGATCGACGGCCGATCAGCTGGCGTTCTTGATCACCCTGGCCAGGATACGCGACGCCAGCTCGGTCACTTCGCGTGCCTGATCCTTCGTGATCACTCCATTCGCGACCGCAACCCCCAGCGTCCAATCGCCGTACTGCACGTCGATCAGGGCACCATCACGGAGCAACACCTTGGCCGGCTGACCACCGACCGTTGTCGACGACTGCTGGGCACCCAGGCTCACCTCTGATCGCGCGGTGACAGCAACCTGTGCGGCCGCTGCGGCCACCGTCTTGTACTGGGTCAGCCGCGCGCTCACCTTCTGCTTGCCGGCAGTAAGCCCGTAAAGGCAGCGGACGGAACCGGTGGATAACACCTTCGGATTCGCTACATCCTTGACTCGGCTGGTCGCGCTCGGGATCGTCGTCCCTGTCACCCTCATCACGTCGTTCGCGGTGAGCAGAGCGCTGCAGTCGACGGTGAGCGGGTTGACCTTCTTCACCGGACCGGCAGTGGCGGTGGTCTTGGCCGCCGTGGGGTGCGGCGCGGTGCTCTTCACTGTTGGCTTGTGGGTGGACTTCACCGCCGACGTCACTGTCGCCTTCGTGGCAACGGTTTTGACGGTGCTCGAGACCGTGGCGGACGGCGCCGCCACCGTCACCGAAGGGGCGGTGGCGGCTGTGTCGGTGCCGTTCGCCGAGGTGAAAGTCTGCACAACAGTCACCGTCTTCTTGGCTCCGGTGCTGGATCCGCAACCGGTCAGCACAATGCCGAGGGCCAACGCTGCTGCTGTCACACGGGCAGGAGTCCGAAAACGTTGCATGTCCGCCACGGTACTGAACGCGGCGGCTGGTCCCCGGCCAACCCGCCGAGCGGCGCGAGAACGTCGCACCGTCACACCAGCCGTTTTCCGGAGCGGAGCCGGCGACCACGACAACGCGAAAGGGCCGTCACCGAACGGATTCGGTGACGCCCTTGTCCCGCGGGCCGGGTGCGTCAGCTGTCGGCGTTGCCGGCGAGCCGCTCGCGCAAGGCGGCGAGCTGCTCGTCGTTCACCAACGAACCCGCGGCCTGCTCAGGCTCTGCACCCTCGGTGGCATCCGTGGTCGACGAGCTGTAGCTGCCACCCGTCTCACCGGACTCGGCAGCGGCTACATCAGCGGCGATGGCTGCGCTGATCTGCTTGAGGTGCTTCTCGTACACCTCGTGCGCCTCGGAGTACTGCTTCTCCCAGGCGTCCCGCTGGGTGCTGTAGCCCTCGAGCCACTCGCCGGTGGCGACGTCGAAGCCCTCCGGCGGCACGAAGCTGCCCTGCTCGTCGTAGTGGTCGACGACGCCGTACTGCGCGCGCACCTCGTCGAATTCGGTCTCCGGAGTGACGCCCTCATTTGCCTGCTTCAGCGACAGCGAGATACGGCGCCGTTCCAGATCGATGTCGATGACGCGGACGAAGATCTCGTCGTCGACCCCGACAACCTGCTCCGGGATCTCCACGTGACGGCCGGCCAACTCGGAGATGTGCACCAGGCCTTCGATGCCGTCGTAGACGCGGACGAACGCACCGAATGGAACCAGTTTGGTGACCCGACCCGGGACAACCTGCCCGATGGCGTGGGTGCGGGCGAAGTGGCGCCACGGATCTTCCTGGGTCGCTTTGAGCGACAGCGAGACGCGCTCGCGGTCCATGTCGACATCGAGTACCTCGACGGTGACTTCCTGGCCGACCTCGACAACCTCGCTCGGGTGGTCGATGTGCTTCCAGGACAGCTCGGAGACGTGCACCAGACCGTCGACGCCGCCGAGATCGACGAACGCACCGAAGTTGACGATGCTGCTGACGACACCCTTGCGGACCTGGCCCTTGCCGAGCTGGTTGAGGAACTCGCTGCGGACCTCGGACTGGGTCTGCTCCAGCCACTGCCGGCGGGACAGCACCACGTTGTTGCGATTCTTGTCCAGCTCGATGATCTTGGCGTCCAGCTGACGGCCGACGTACGGCTGCAGGTCGCGGACCCTGCGCATCTCGACCAGCGAGGCGGGCAGGAAGCCACGGAGACCGATATCCAGGATCAGGCCGCCCTTGACGACCTCGATGACGGTGCCGGAGACAACGCCGTCGGCTTCCTTGATCTCCTCGATGGTGCCCCAGGCGCGCTCGTACTGGGCGCGCTTCTTGGACAGGATGAGCCGGCCTTCCTTGTCTTCCTTCTGGAGGACAAGGGCCTCGACGTGCTCGCCGATCTCGACGACGTCGTTGGGGTCCACATCGTGCTTGATGGACAGCTCACGCGAGGGGATGACGCCCTCGGTCTTGTAGCCGATGTCGAGCAGGACCTCATCCCGGTCGACCTTGACGATCGTCCCTTCGACGATGTCGCCATCGTTGAAGTACTTGATGGTGGCGTCGATGGCGGCGAGGAAATCCTCTTCCGACCCGATGTCGTTGATCGCGACCTGTGGGGCGGTGGGGGCAGGGACTGTTGGGGCAGACATGTGGTGGGTTGCTCCGTGGGTGGACAGTTGTCGTAGGGACAAGTTTGAGTCGTTCCCGCGCACGGATGTGCGCGCACGCAGTGAACCCGATTCGCTTGACGTGGCTTGAGTAGCTGTGAGAAGCGAGCGCCGCCTGCTCCATTCCGAGACAGCACGGGCGCACAACGCAGATTCAAGGTTACGCGAACAGGTTGTGACATTCCAATCGGTGTCAGGCGGCCACCCGGTATGTCAGGGTGAGGGTCTACCAGCTCAGATGGGGGCAAGTGTGGGCGATGCCGAGCCTTCATCCGCCCCCACTCCGATCGGACCGACCCAGCCAAGGGTGATGCCGGCCGACCAGCGGACCTCGCGGCTGGCGAATCGTCGCTGGTGGGACAGCGACGCCGACTCCTATCACCTGGAGCACGGCGCCTTCCTGGGTGACGCAGACTTCGTCTGGTGCCCGGAGAACGTCAGAGAGGCCGACGCCCACCTGCTCGGAGACGTTGCGGGACAACGGATCCTGGAGGTCGGCTGCGGCTGGGCGCCGTGCGCCCGCTGGTTGACGATGCAGGGCGCGATCGCCGTCGCCTTCGACCTGTCGGCCGGGATGCTGCGACACGGCAGCGACGCTGCCGACCGGTCAGGAGTCGCCCCACCGCTGATCCAGGCCGATGTCTGCGAATTGCCGTTCGCCGCCGGTGCTTTCGACGCGGCGTTTTCGGCCTTCGGCGCCATACCATTCGTCGCCGACTCGGCCGAGGCGATGCGACAGGTACATCGCGTGCTGCGGCCGGGCGGACGCTGGGTGTTCTCGGTGACGCATCCGATGCGCTGGATCTTCCCCGATCTCGCCGGTGAGGTTGGCATGACGGCCATCCAGTCGTACTTCGACCGCTCCCCCTACGTCGAGGTCGACACCGATGGTGTTGCGGCCTACGCCGAGCATCATCGGACGATGGGCGACCGGATCCGGGAGCTGGTCGGCGCCGGATTCGTCCTCGACGATGTGATCGAGCCGGAATGGCCGGAGGGCTTCGACGGCAGCTGGGGACAGTGGACACCGGAGCGCGGCGCGGTCTTTCCGGGCACGGCGATCTTCGTGTCGCACAAGGGTTTCCACGAAGCAGACGAGGCCTGATACCCCGCCGCCGAAACGGCTGACACCCCTACGCCTTGAGCCCGACCAGGTGCCGGAAGTGGCGAACTACCCGTCATAGTGTCGGCGACTCCGCCTGTCGCCATTGACAGGACAAATGCACCACAGCACTCTTTGCACAGGATCGGCACAGGTACCGGCGGTGCATGGCCGTGAACCCGGGCTCGCCGAGCCATCGCTAGCGAGGGGAACGCATGCGCATCGGGCTGGTCGGCGTCGGACGCATCGGCGCCTTCCATGCCGACACGCTCACTGCCCTGCCGTCGGTGGAGTCGGTGGTCGTTGCGGACGCCGACGC
>JALYXB010000191.1 GCA_030947305.1 Actinomycetota bacterium
CGAGGTGGAGGCACTGTGTGATCGGGTGTCGATCATCAGGGCCGGAACCGTGGTGGAGACCGGCACGCTGGCCGAGATGCGGCACCTGACAAGGACTTCGCTGCATGCCGAATTGGACAGCGTGCCGCCCCAGCTGGCGAGTATGCAGGGTGTGCACGACCTCGAGGTCTCCGGATTCAGGGTCAGCATGTCGGTGGACAGCGCAGAGATCGGCGTCGTTTTGCGCGCCCTTTCGGCCGCCGGCGTCCGCACCCTCACCAGCCAGCCCCCGACGCTCGAGGAACTGTTCATGCGGCACTACACGGGCGCCGGCCGATGACGGCAACGCCCACCGCGCACCGGCCCACCGTGGGTAGGTCCGCGGGGCTGGGCGGCACGCCGACGGCGGGCACCGGCGCGCTGTTGAAGTTCGGGCTGCTGCGGGAGCGGATCCCGATGGCTGGGTGGAGCTACGGAATCGCCATCACAGCTTTCGCGACGATTGCCGCGTTCGCCACCCTGTACCCGGATCCCGTGTCGCGTGCCGACTTCGCGCGCCGTCTGGGCATCCAACCGGCGTTCGCGGTGCTCACCGGCAAGATCTTCGCTTCTTCTCTCGGTGGCTTGACGGCGTGGCGGATCACCCTGCTCGGCGGTGTGCTGGCCGGCCTGATGTCGCTGTTCACCGTGATTCGCCGGACTCGCACCGATGAGGAGGCTGGTCGCACAGAGTTGTTGGTATCGGCCGCCATCGGCAGGGCGGCCCCGCTGTTGGCCGGCATCGGGTGCGCCGTCATCGGCTGCCTGGTGATCGGGGTGCTGGTCACGGGCATCCTCGGCTTCGAGGGCGAGAGTCTGACAGGGTCGATCGCGCTGGGGCTGACAATTGCCGGCTCCGGTCTGATGTTTGCCGGGATTGCCGCGGTGGCGGCTCAGCTGTTCGACGGCGCGAGGGCCGCTCTCGGAATCTCCGGCTTGGTGCTCGGGGTGTCGTTCGCCATCCGCGCTATTGCCGACGCCGGTGGCGACGGAACGGCGTGGCTGCGGTGGTTATCGCCACTGGGCTGGGCCGAGAACGTGGAAGCGTTCGCCGCCAACAGGTTCGCCGTGATCGGCCTCATGCTGCTCACCACCATGGCGTTGATCGCGGCGGCGCTGCGATTGCTCGGTCGGCGCGACGTGGGCCTCGGGATGTTCCCGGCGCGACTAGGGGTTGCCGACGGCTCCATCGGTTCAGCACTCGGGCTTGCCAACCGGCTTCAGCTGCCGTCGGCGATCGGTTGGTCGGTGTCGCTTGCGGCCTTCGGCGCGGTTACGGGCGGCATCATCGACAGCGCGAAATCACTGTTTGCCGATAACAAGCAGATGTCCGACATCCTCGCCAAGATCGGCGGTAAAGGCGTCATCACGAACGCCGTGCTGGGTGGCTTGGTGGGACTGTGCGCCATCTTGGCTGCCATCGCGGCGGTGTCCGCCGCTGGCCGCATGGTGACCGAGGAGCAGACCGAGCGGGCAGCGCTTGTGCTGGCCGCCCCGGTGTCCCGAAGTCGTTGGCAGGCGGGCCATGTGTTGTTCGTGCTGCTGGTCCCAGCGGTGGTGATGGCGCTCGCCGGTCTCACCTGCGGCGTGCTACATGGGATCCGCTCTCACGACCTCGGTGGCGGTTTCGGCGATTCGATGAGGGCCACCGTCGCCCAGATCCCTGCCTGCTGGGTGATCGGAAGTGTCGCGGTAGTAGTGCATGCTTTCGCGCCGCGGCTGTGGGGGACGTCCTGGATCGTGCTGGTGATCGCGGTACTGCTCGCTCAGCTCGGACCGATTCTGCAACTCCCCCAGCTGCTCATCGACCTCTCGCCGTTCCCGCACGTCGCCACGGTCGCGACCTCGGGGGTGCCGTGGCGGGCGGAGTGGCTACTCACGGCGATCACGGCGATGCTGCTGGCGCTGGGGTTCGCCGGCTTCCGCCGCCGCGGCCTGTCCAGCCGCTGACGAGCCAGCTTCAGGAATGTTGTCGCTATTCCACCGTGACGGACTTCGCCAGGTTGCGCGGTCGGTCGATGTCGTGGCCTAGCTTCAGTGCCGCGTGGTAGGCAAGCAGCTGGGTCGGGATGGTCAACAGAATCGGGTCGAGTTCCGGCTCGTTCTTCGGGACGTCAACCCGTTCGGCGACGAGTTCGCCGAGGTCAACGGTGGCGTGGCCGATGACCACCAGCGGACCTTTGCGGGCCGAGACCTCATGCGCCGCACCCACATTGCGCGCCGTCAGCTCGTCGTCCGGGATCACCGCAACTGTCGGAAGGTCGGGGTTGATGAGCGCCAGCGGTCCGTGCTTCAACTCGCTGGTCTGGTAGGCCTCGGCGTGTCTGTAGGAGACCTCCTTGAACTTCTGCGCCCCCTCCCTGGCTACCGGGAAGCCACGAACCCTTCCGACGAAGAACAGGCTATCGGCGCCGGCGAGGCCGGTTGCGACCTGTGAGATGTGATCCTCGGTCTCCAGGATGGCGGCGATCTGCGCTGGAACCTGTTGCAGGCCATGGATAATCCGCCGGCCGTCACTGAAGGACAGATCCCTCACCCGGCCGAGCGCCAATGCCAGCAATGCGAAACCCAGCGCCATGTGCGTCAACGCCTTTGTGGACGCGACGGCGATCTCCGGCCCGGCGTGCAAATAGATGCCGCCGTCACACTCGCGGGCAATGGACGAGCCGACGACGTTCACAAGACCGACCACCCTGCCGCCCTTGCGCTGGACTTCGCGAACCGCGAATAGGGTGTCAGCAGTCTCGCCGGACTGGCTGACCGCCACGTACAACGTGTCCGGCTCGATGATCGGGTTCCGGTAGCGGAACTCTGAGGCCGCCTCGGCGTCCGCGGGAACCCTGGCCAGGTCCTCGATCATCGAGGCACCGATCTGCCCCGCGTAGTAGGCAGATCCACAGCCGAGTATTTTCACCCGGCGAAAGCCCCGTAGTTCCCGCGGATCCAGCTGCAGCCCGTCGAGCCGCGCGGTGGCGAACCGCTCGTCGAGCCGACCGCGCAGCATCCGCTCGACGGAGGCGGGCTGTTCGAGGATCTCCTTGTACATGTGGTGCTGGTGCGCGCCGAGTTCCAGCTCGTCGGCCGTCATTTCGATCTGCTCGGGCAGTTTGCCGGTGTCGATCTTGTCGGAGGTGAATGTCTTGAAGCCACCGGAGGTGACGGTGGCCAACTCGCCGTCGTCCATGTGCACCACCTGGCTGGTGTGCCGAACCAGCGCAGCCACATCGCTACCGATGAACATCTCGTGGTCGCCCACCCCGATCACCAGTGGCGAGCCGTTGCGGGCCACCACTACCCGATCGGTGTGGTCGGCGCTGATGACGGCAACGGCGTAGGTTCCCGTGACATGTGACAATGCGTCGATCAGCTTGTCCTCCAACGAGTCCGCCGTCGCCCTGGCCACCAGATGGGCCAGCACTTCGGTGTCGGTGTCCGACATCAGGGTGACCCCATCCGCGGCCAGCGACGCCCTCAAGGCGGAAGCGTTGTCGAGAATCCCGTTGTGCACCACCTGGATCCGGCCATCCTCACTGGCCTGCGGGTGGGCGTTGGGCTCGGTCGCGGCCCCGTGGGTGGCCCACCGGGTGTGCCCGATCCCGACCTTGCCGGCGAGGCGCTTGGGGAGCTTGGCCTCCAGGTCGCGGACCCTGCCGACTGCGCGGACCACCTTTACGCCACTGGGCGAGAGCACGGCGATGCCGGCCGAGTCGTAGCCTCGGTACTCCAATCTGGTGAGTCCCTCGACAAGGACGGGCGCTGCCTGCTGGTCGCCGATGTAGCCGACGATTCCGCACATGGTAGTTCTCCGATCGGTCGTTCGCGGTGGTTCCGGTTGGTGAGCGCTAGCCGTACACGATGCGACGCAGTTGCCGCTGGCTGAGCTCGGGTGCGCCGACCAGCCGATCGCGAAGTTCGGCGGCGATGCCGGAGAATGCCGCCACGTTGCGGGTGCCGTGCAGCTGCAGCTCGGCGTGTCGGCGACGTACGTAGGCCTCGACGGTTTCGCGATAAAACGCCAACACGTCGTCGATCACCCGCTGCGCCTCGCTGTCGGTCAGTCCGGTGGTCGCGGCAACACGCTCCAGCAGCTCGGCTTCAGACACAGCGATGATTCTGTCGCCAAAAGCCGCTTCAATCAAGTACCTGCCCGATTTCGGGCAGATAATTGCCAATTCTCGCAGGCTGAGCCACGATTCTCCAGGTGCCGTTCTCTTCAGATCAGTCCGAAGTTTCGGCGCGCATTCTGTCGGCGTGCGCTCTAACAAGCTGTCGTAGCGACAACTCAGGGTCCTCACCTTTGGCACCAGCGGCGTAAGCGAGCCGGAAAATCTGCTCCGCGACCGAATCGCCGTCGGGCAGCGAGGTGTGGTTGCCGAACTTGGCCGCCCGTGAGCCGAGCTTGCCGGCCAGTGCCAGCGCGGGTTGAGCCAGTGCCACACCGTCAAGGACATGCGACTTGCCGTTTTTCTCGGCTTTCTTCAGTTCGTCCCAACGCAATTCCTGGTCGGCCACCGTCGTCACCGGATGGTTGGGGGAGGGCGCGAAGACGTGGGGGTGCCGGCGGATCAACTTGTCGTTGAGATCCGCGGCGACGTCGTCGATGGTGAACCCGCCTGCTGCGGCGGGAGTCTCGGCCGCAATCCTGGAGTGGAAGAGCACTTGAAAGAGCACATCGCCGAGTTCCTCACGAATCGCGGCGAGATCGCCGTCTTCGATCGCCTGAACCAGCTCGTAGCACTCCTCGACGAGATAACGCAGCAGCGAAGAGTGGGTCTGTTCGCCGTCCCATGGGCAGCCACCTGCGGACCGCAGTCGATCCATCACTGCGACAGCGTCGATCAGGCTACTGCCGGCGACTGCACCGATGGGTGAGCAGCCACCGGCCCTCGACGGTCCGGTCACAGGCCGGAGTTGGTCGGCACGACCTGCAGCGTGACCGGGTCCCAGGCACCGAACCGTGGATTCACCGAGACGTTCTGCGAGCTGACGTAGGGCGCCAGTGCCAGCCAGGCCAGATCGAAGATTGCTGCCGATCCGTTGGCTTGGGCGTTTCCCTCGGCTGCCTGGATGGCGGCCGGGAGCCCATTGGACTGGCCGACGGTCCGTTTGGCGATACGAACCACAGACCATTGCTCGCCCTGGTTGATCACCAAGATGCTGCCGACGGGCTCGGAGTACAGACCCAGCGCGGCAAGCCCAGGATTTTCCAAGAGTTTTACCGACTCATTCACGCCGCCATTCGCCCTACCGTTGGCATCCGTGCCGGCGCTGGCCACCTCTTGATTCATCGCCGCCGGGTTCGCCAGATAGCGGCTGCGCGCCGCCACGGCAGCTGTCCTGCTGCTGAAGGTACTCAGTAGATCGATCCGGACGTCCACCACTGACACCTTTTTTTGGCTGGCAGCGTCGCGTTGGGCCAGCGCCAGCACCTTGAGCGAGTCGCGGACGGCCTGCGGAACCTGTTGCTGCGTCACACCGAGCTGGCTGGCAATCTGTACTGCGCCGCCGGCGACCGCGCTGTTCACTGCAGCATCGGGGACGTCCAACGTCCCGACCGACGGAATCTGCGTCAGCAGGTCGTGCCGGATCTGAGTCGTCAGCACCTGGCGATTGCGACTCAGCTGGTCGCCATTGCCGTTACGGGAAGTCTGCTGCGCGGCGCTGGCCGCCGCTTGTGCGCTAGCCGCCAGTTCGGCAGACGTCTGGGTGACGAAGGATTCGTCGATCGACACTCCGCCGACCGTTGCCGCAGCGCCGACGTGATCACTGCAGGACGACAGCGAGACGGTGAGCAAGAAAGCGGCCGCAACCGCGAGGAGGCGCGACCGGGTCAGAGTGAGGAGAGAAGCCACCTCAACAGCATCTCACGCGAGTCTCACTCATCCATTCCTGGCCGCGAATCCCAGACCGTACGCTATGCCGATGCGCCTTCCCGTCCGGCCACTGCACGGTCGTTGGCCCGGGTGGCTCGAGTCCCGGGCCGGCCGGTTCTTCTGGCCCGACCCGCGGGTCCTTGTCGACGA
>JALYXB010000029.1 GCA_030947305.1 Actinomycetota bacterium
CCCCGACTGGGCGGTCAACCCAAACCCCGTGGTGCCCCTCGTTCGTCACCTACGGTCGGTCGCTCTCGATGTCGAGCCTGCTATTGGTCGTTTTGCAACCGATGGTGTTGTAGCCACTGCAACGAACGGGAAGAATCATGACACGCCCGCTGGCCCAGGCTCAGCGCCGATACCGAATCGTTGCTACCGCACAGATGTTCGGGTAAGCCTGACGAAGTGGTCGGCACGAACAGCAATGGCCGCAGGTAGCGGATCAGGCGACCTGTAAGCCGGGTTCTGTCGCCGCCGGAATCCCGACGGCGGGCGACCATCCATCTCGGTGTGCCGTTGCCGACACACTCCAGCGGTCCACCCGCAGACTCGGGCGAGCAGCCCTCGAACGCCTGCGCGCATCCGGCAAGCCGGATGTGTCTTGACCTTGCTCCGGGTGGGGTTTACCGAGCCACCCCGGTCGCCCGGGATGCTGGTGGTCTCTTACACCACCGTTTCACCCTTACCGCCGGCATGCCGGCGGCGGTTTGTTTTCTGTGGCACTGTCCCGCGACTCACGCCGGGTTGCCGTTAGCAACCACCCTGCTCTGTGGAGCCCGGACTTTCCTCGGCGGCGCTTGCGCGCCGACGCGGTCGCCCGGTCGCCTGATCCTCGGTGCAGTCTAGGCGAATTGAGCCCGCTGATCTGGCTGGAGCACCGGCGATGGTGATCGACCGAGCCAGCTGCGCGGACGGTGTCAGCCCTGACCGAGGTCAAGTCCGGATCCCGAGCCTTCCGGCTTCGGCCGAGCGAATCCGGCCGTGCTCTATCGTCTGATGGTGGGGAGTCGGTGGAGATCAGGTGTCGCGGTGCCGGCCGCGGCCTTCCTTGCAGTGTTGGCCGGATGCTCGGAAAACGTCGCCGGCGGCGCGGCTGCGGTCGCCGTAACGACCGGTACCAGCAGCCCGGCGACGTCAAGCCGCTCGCAGCCGACCACCGTCGCTGCCACCGTCACCGTCACCAAGACCGTCGCGTCGTCGAGTCGTGAGCTGGCGAAAACCACTGCTGCTGCAACTACTTCCACCAAGAAGTGGCGGCTGCCGAACCCCAAGGCCAAATCGCCGACCAACGCATTCGGCGACATCAAGGCTGTCCCAGGGCAGGCCTATGGGTTGTTCTTCAGTAGCAAGAGCAGCGGAACAGACAACGGTGCCGTGGTGTTCGTCGTCACCAGGGTGACCCTCGATCCGACCTGCAAGGCTGGTACTCCGAAGCCGCCGCACGGCCACCACTTTCTGAAGCTCGATCTGGAGGTCGAGCCCCGGGAGATGACCAGGCAGTCGCTGGACGATTGGGCCGGCTCGTTCAATTCCAGCAGCTGGACGGCGTTCGCGGCCGACGGAACTGCCGAGGTCAGAGGCGAGGACAGCAGCGCCGACGAATGCGCCACCGATCCGCTGCCGGAAGTCACCAAGACGGTGCTGGCCAACGCGCCGCTGCTCGAGGGCTCGGTGGTGCTGGACGTCGTTGCCGCGAAGGGCACCATCGTGCTGGACCTCGGGATCGAGAACGGCTGGGAGTACGGCTACAGCTGACCGGACGCGCAACGGCGCCGATGGTCGTAGCCTGACCCGGTGCTTACCAGGAAGATCGACACCTCGGCCATCGATATCGACTTCGGCGCCATTCGCAGTCAGCTGGGCATCGCGAAGGAGTATCCGCAGGACGCCGTCGCCGAGGCGAGGCAGGTGGCCCAGCAGCAGCCGTCGGCACCGCGGGATGCTACCGACATCCCGTTCGTCACCCTGGATCCGGTCGGCTCCAAGGACCTGGACCAGTCGGTGCACATCCAATCCGGCCCAGCTGGCGGCTACCTGGTGCACTACGCGATCGCGGATGTGGCGAGCTATGTGCGCGCCGGTGGACCTATCGACACCGAGAGCCGGCACCGGGGGCAGACCTACTACAGCCCTGACATCAACGTCCCGCTGCATCCGTTTGAGTTGTCGGAGGGCGCAGCCAGCATGCTGCCAGGCCAGAGGACGGCGGCGGTGCTGTGGACCATCACCCTGGACACCGCGGGTGCGCCGACCGATGTGCACGTAGAACGTGCGCTTGTCCGCTCGGTAGCGCAGCTGGACTATCCGGGGGCGCAGGCGGATGCGGTTGCTGGCCGGTTGCACGCCTCCATCGCACTGCTGCCGAAGGTTGGCGAGCTGCGGCTGGCGGCGGCCAGGCAGCGGCATGCGATCACGGTGGACCTGCCGGATGCCGAGGTGGAACGCGGCCAGGACGGCAACTGGACGCTGACCCTGCGTGCGGTACTGCCGGTCGAGCAGTGGAACGCCGAGATCAGCCTGCTGACCGGGATGTGCGCGGCCACCATCATGATGAACGGGAAGTACGGTCTACTCCGAACGTTACCGCAACCGCAACAGCGCGATATCGACAAACTCAGGAAAGAGACTGCGGCGCTTGGCATTCCATGGCCGGCCGGCGCAGCCCCCGGCGATGTGATCGCGGCTCTGGACGGATCCAAACCGGCAGACGCAGCGTTCCTACAGGATGCGCTGAAGCTGCTGCGCGGGGCCGGTTACACAGCATTCGACGGTGCCCTCCCCGAGGTGTACCAGCATGCAGGGGTCGGCGCTCCCTACGCCCATGTCACCGCTCCGCTACGGCGGTTGTGCGACCGGTTCGCCACAGAGATCTGCCTGGCGCACACCGCGGGAACGGCGGTGCCGGACTGGGTGCGGGACACGCTGTCCGCGGTTGCCGACACCATGGAAGAGACGGACAGGACGGCCCACGAGCTTGAACGCCAGTGCACCGGTGCGGTGTCCGCGTTCCTGCTGGCCGGCCGGGTCGGGCAGCAGTTCAGCGGCGTTGTGGTGCAGATCGACCAGACGAAGGACAAGGCGACCATCGCCATCGACGATCCGCCGGTGCACGCGAACTGCCCGGCGGAGGGTCTTACCGAGGGCACGAAGGTGACGGTGGAGCTGGTGTCGGTGGATGCTCGCAATTATCTGGTGAAACCGATCAGCTGACGGCGGCCCCGCTGTGGCAGGCTGTCCGCATGGGAGACGAAATCGGGCAGAACACCCAGTGGTACTACAACGTCGTCACCGGGCAGGTCGAGCAAGAGGGACAGGGCAAGGGCACCGACCACCTCGGCCCTTACCCGACTCGCGAGGCCGCCGAGAGCGCGCTGGCCGGCGTGCAGGACCGGGAGAAGCGACTGCAGGCTGAGGACGCCGAATGGTCCGGATCCGATCAGAGTTGATCGTTGTTCAGGGGCGTCACATTCTCGGATGACATGATCGGCGGCATGCCGCACTCCGCGCCCCGCCGCGCTCTGCTCCGCCGCCGGTCTACTGTGCCGGCCTTGGCGGCGGCGCTGGGTGTTCTCCTCGCGGGATGCTCAACGGCGGTGGCAGGAACGGCGGCACCGGTCGCCAGCAGTTCTGCCGATGCACCGGCCAGCGGCACCCCCCAGGCCGATGCTCCGCCCGGCCTTGACACGTTCTACACCCAGAAACTGGCCTGGGGCGGCTGTCGCGACTACGCCCAGACATCGCTGGACACCCGGACCTACGCCACTGCTGGACTGCTGTGTGCGCGGTTGCGGGTGCCGGTGAGCTACACAGATGCGACCGGCAAGACGGCAACGGTAGGGGTGATGAAGGCCCCGGCCACCGGACCCGGGGCCACCGGAGCGGTGGTGTTCAACCCCGGGGGGCCTGGAGCGTCCGGGATGTCGACCGTCGGTCAGTTCGCCGCCTATGGCATTGGCGCCGATCTGCGCGAGCACTTCGATCTCGTCGGTTTCGATCCGCGCGGGACCGGGGCGTCCCGACCGGTGATCAGCTGTCACACCGACGCCCAGTGGGACGCCGAGCGGGCTTCGAATCTGCGGACCAGCACCGCCGCCGGCGTCGCGAAGATCAACGCGCAGGTCGAGCGGGTTGCTCAGTCGTGCATCGCCAACACCGGTAGATCGGAGGGAATCGACGGTGCCGCCTTCCTGGCCAGCGTGGGCGACAGGGACGTCGCCAAGGACATGGACGTGCTGCGGGCCGCGCTCGGCGAGCAGAAGCTCACCTACGTCGGGTACTCGGCCGGAACGCTGCTAGGGACGCTGTACGCCGAGGAATTCCCACAACATGTCAGGGCAATGATTCTGGACGGTGCCGTGGAT
>JALYXB010000256.1 GCA_030947305.1 Actinomycetota bacterium
CCTCAACTGGAACGCGATCGTGCGCGGGTTGTAGTTGAGAATGTGCAAGGGTCGGCCGACCCGATGACGAAGCTGACCGACAGCGACGCCCAGCTGGCCGTTGACCTGACCCGACCGGATGCCGTGATGGCCAACGTCGAGTACTGCATCGCGAACAGGATCCATTGCGTGGTTGGCACTTCCGGGGTCGACGACGATCAACTGGACGCGATCCGCCTTCTGCTCGACAGTGCCAACGGTGCCAATGGTGCCGACGGGATCGGCGTGATCGTCGTTCCGAACTTCGCCATCGGTGCGGTGTTGGCTATCCGGTTCGCCAGGCAGGCGGCCATTTACTTCGACGGGGTCGAGGTGATCGAGATGCACCACGCCGGAAAGGTCGATGCGCCGTCGGGAACTGCCGGCAGCACCGCTCGCGAGATTGCGCGGGCCAGGGCTGAGGCCGGGCTGCCGAAGATGCAAGATGCCACCAGCAGGGCCGTGTACGGGGCTCGGGGAGCCGACATCGACGGCGTCAAGGTCCATTCGGTGCGGCTGCCCGGACTGGTTGCGCACCAACAGGTGCTACTGGGTAACGACGGCGAGCTGCTCACCATCCGGCACGACTCTTTGCACCGCGGTTCCTTCATGCCAGGGTTGTTGCTGGCCATCCGCGCCGTCTCGACCCGCCCGGGACTCACCCTCGGACTGGAGCCGTTGCTCGACCTCGGATAGCGGCCGGCCGATGTTGACGCTGACATCCGGCTGGGTGATGCTGGAAGGTGTCCGTCGATCCCAGCCGGTGAGCCATGAGTAATGCGGTGGTGTACCTGTTGATCTTCGTCGCGCCCGCGGTATTGATCAAGCTGGGAATCGAAGCGGTCAGGGCTGCCTCCCAGTGGTCCGACACCCACCACACCACCCCATTGCCGGTGCAATCCCTCTCGGAGCTCACAGCCACCCTGCACCGGCTGCGTCGGGAGTACGACGAGGTCGAGCGCAGCAGCTTGCCGGCCCGTGCGGTGCGGCTCCGGGCGCTCGGGATGGCCTACGACGACACGCTCTGCGGATGCTGCTCGACTCTCGGGGTGCCGGCGCCTACCGGCCTGCCGCTTGGCGCACTTGATCGACTCGAGGTGGAGGCCACCCTGGCCAAACATGGACTGGTCTGGTAGCCGGTTCCCTGTACAAACCGGCCGGTTCCCGTTGTCGACGGCGGCGGCGGGAGCGGCAACAGCGGCGTTGACTGTGGCGTTGACGGCGGTACGCCCAGCACGCGCAACGGACGAGGAATCAGGCCGTCACGATGCGGATACCGGCGGCGCCGAAATCGGCGAGTTGCCCGTCGTCGGCGGTCGGATCGGTGACGAGGACGTCCACCCGATCCACGCCGCAGATCCTGGCGAAGGAATGACGGCCGAGCTTGGAGCCGTCCGCGACCACGATCACCGTGGACGCCTGCGCCACCATCATCGCATTGACGGCGGCCTCACCTTCGTGATGTGCGGTCGCTCCCACCTCGAGATCGAAGCCGTCCACACCGAGGACCGCGTAATCCAGGTGAAGCTTGGACAGCCCCGGCTCGGCCAGCGGGCCGATCAGCTCATAGGAACTGGGCCTGGCAACGCCGCCGGTGACCACCAGCTTGATGGTGCGCCGGACGGCCAGGTCGTTGGCGATGTTCAACGCATTGGTCACCACGGTGAAGGCCCGACCGTCCGCCATCGCCTCGGCGGACCGAGCGGCCGCCATTACCAGAGCCCTGGCCACCTCCGAGGTGGTGGTGCCCCCGTTCAGCGCGACCACCGCGCCCGGCCGGATCAATGCGGCCGCAGCGGCCCCGATCCGTGTTTTCGCCTCGGTATGGTGCCCGCTCTTGTATCGCAACGGCAGGTCGTAGGCGACGCTGGCCGGCGCGGCACCGCCGCGGGTCCTGGTGAGTAACTGCTGGGAGGCAAGATGATCGAGGTCGCGCCGGATGGTGGCAGCGGACACCTTGAGTTCCGCGGCGGCGTCGCCGACCTCCAGCCGGCTGTCCCTACCCAGGATGTCCAGCAGTGCCGTCCACCTCTCGTGTGGCCCCATCCGGCCTCCTTCGCCTGTCCGTGAGCGTCCGGACTGATGGGAATGATGCCTTGTCGGGGCAGGATGGCAGCATTCAGGGCTGTGACCTCCTCTGCTGCCACCCGCTCAGCCCAGCCGGCACCGGCACCCGCGGTTACCCTCACGGCTGCGCAGGCGCGCCGGATCGCCATCGCCGCGCAGCAGTTGCACCGGCCACGGCCGGACACCGTCGCCAATCGCGGCCATCTGCGCAGGCTGGTCGGCAAGATCGGTCTGCTGCAGATCGACTCGGTGAACGTGCTGGCCAGGGCGCACTATTTGCCGGTGTTCGCCCGGCTCGGCGTCTACCCGACGGCGGTGCTGGACGGAGCGGCCTGGCCGGCCAGGCCGAAGGATCGGTTGCTGATCGAGTCATGGGCGCACGTGGCCTCCCTCGTCCCGGTCGAGACGGAACCGCTGTTGCGCTACCGCCAGCAACTGATGGCCGACCGCTGGCGGCCGACGCGGCTGCTGGAGCAACACCCGGACTTCGTGTCCAGGGTGCTCGAGGTCATCGACGAACACGGGCCGATCTCCGCCGGCGACATCGAAAAGGTGCTCGGGGCACCGGGCAAGGGCAAGCCAGGCTGGTGGGAATGGTCGGCCACCAAGCAGATCTGCGAATACCTGTTCGTCTCCGGTCGGACAGCGGTGGCCGGCCGGCGAGCATTCGAACGTCAATACGACCGGTACGACAAAGTGTTACCCGCCGAGGTGCTGGCCCGGCCCACTCCGGACGTCGCCACCGCCAAACGCGTGCTGACGGCGCTCGCGATCCAGCATCACGGCATCGGCACGGTCGGCGACATCGCCGACTACTATCGTTTGCGCAACGACGACACCCGACTAGCACTGATCGAGCTGGCCGAGGAGGGCACGGTGCTGCCGGTCACCGTCCGAGGGTGGAAGGAGCGGGCCTGGCTGTCCCGCGATGCCGCGATGCCGCGGGCCGCCACCGGGCGGGCACTGTTGGGTCCGTTCGATCCGCTGATCTGGCACCGACCCCGCACCGAGCGAATGTTCGGGGTGCGCTACCGGATCGAGATCTACACGCCCGAGCACAAGCGGGTACACGGGTACTACGTGTTTCTGTTGCTGGTCGGCGACGTGCTGGCCGGCCGGTTCGATCTGAAGGCAGACAGGGCGACAGGTCGGTTGTTGGTGCAGGCGAGCTGGTTGGAAGCTGAGGCCGAGGCCGGCCCGACCGCGGAGGCGGCCGCCGCACAGCTGGTCGAGATGGCGCGCTGGCTGAGTCTGGACCATGTCGTGGTCGCGGCAAAGGGCGACCTGCACCGCCCGGTGAAGCAGGCGGTGGCGCGGGCGATGGCCGCTGGGTGATGGGCGGGAAATAGTCTGCCGTCATGCGCTTACCAGCCTCCGTCGCCGCCGGTCATCCGGTCACCGCCGGAGTCGGCCACCGGGTATTGGCCGACGGCGGGACGGCAGCAGACGCGGTCGCTGCGATGATCCTGGCCGGCTGCGTCGCCGAGACGATCTTCTCCGGACTTGGCGGCGGCGGCTTCGCTACCGTGTACACCGCCGAAACCCGGTCAGTTGATTGTCTGGATTTCTTCGTCGCCGTGCCGGGACTGGACGGTAGCCGGCAGGGACCGGCAACGGCCATCGAAGTGTCCTTCGGCGGTGTGCCGGTGCCCTATGAGGTCGGGGGACCCACAGTTGCGGTGCCGGGCACTCCCGCCGGGGTCGCTACCCTGCATCAGCGATTCGGACGGCTGCCGTGGCAGCGGATTGTCCGGCCGGCCGAAGGCCTCGCTCGGGCCGGAGTGCCGATGCCGGCCGCCCACGCCGCCCTGCTCACGGACATCGCGCAGGCGATGCTGCTCGGTGACGGTGTCGCCGCCTATTCCGACGCCCGGTCCGGGCGGCTGCTCGGTGCCGGCGACCGGTTGCACCATCCGGGGCTGGCGGAGACGCTGGCCGAGTACGGCCGCGGCGGCGCGTCAGCGCTGATGACTGGTCCGCTGGCGGCTGCCCTGGTCGAAGCGGTGCGGGCCGACAATGGCGCGCTCTCGATGCAGGATATGGCCGCCTACCGGGTGATCGACCTGCCGGTGTCCGATCAACCATTCGGGCCGGGCAGGATCCGGGTTCGCAATAACGACCTGGATGGACTGGTGGGCAGCATCGCCGCGCTGGACGTGGGAGCGGTGCTGGCCGACCAACCGGCCCGAGCCCGCGCCCTGGTCGCCGCCTTACGGGCACCGACCCGCAGATCGGAGACCACCTCGGTGGCCGCCGTTGACGCCGACGGAAACGCCTGCGCCGCAACCCATTCCCTCGGTCTTGGTAGCGGCATCTGGACCTCGGGAGTACATGCGAATTCGATGCTCGGTGAGGGCGAACTGATCAGGGAGCCGCTGGCGGCCGGCGACCGGATGGGCTCGATGATGGTGCCGTTGGTGGTGACGGATCAGGCAGGTGAGCTGCTGGCAGCGATCGGCGCTGCCGGCGGTTCGCGGATCCGTTCGGCGCTGCTGCAAGTGCTGACCAGGCTGTTGATCGAGAACCAGGAACTGCCGGCGGCCGTGGCGGCGCCTCGGCTGTCGTGCACCACCGACACCGTTCACCTCGAGCCGGGATTCGACACATCGGTGGCGCCGGCGCTGCGTGCGTCGGGCGATCGGGTGGTCGAGTGGGACGCGGCCCGGCCCTATTTCGG
>JALYXB010000004.1 GCA_030947305.1 Actinomycetota bacterium
CGTGTCCCGGCCGCAACGGATAGGAAGCCTGTCCGGTCTGCAGATAGGCCATCGAACCGAGATACGAGGCGACGTCGGTGCCGCAGACCCCGACCCGGTGCACATCGACCACCACGGTGCCAGGCCCGGCGACCGGAGCCGGAACGTCTTGCAGCTCAGACTGTTCGGGAGCCGTCAACACCAGCGCGCGCATCAGAGGAAACCTACCGAGCAATCCGGGCAAGCCAGCACGCTCACGCGCACAACTCGGCGATCCGCTCCAGCACGGCTCGGCCGCCCTGGGGGGTGCGCCGGCCCAGCCCGCAGGCAGCGGCGATCTCCACCTCGCGACCGAGGTGGTCGTCGATGGTCGATCGGATGGACTTCTGGTCGGCGAGTGGCTGTGCCTCGTGGGCGAAGCCGGCGGCGAACCGCACGCTGCCGGGCAGCCTGAGGTCGGCCAGCGGAGCGTAGAAGGCACGGTCGGTGGTAGCCGGCGTGTTGGCGGCCGCGAACGGTGCGTGCACCAGCTCCAGGGTTCGCCCGGTCGGCCAGCCGCGGACGATCTCGTTGGTGAGCACGACCAGCGGGTCGACGTCGGACATGGTGGCCAGCGCCCGGTTGTTCATGTCGCCCAGACACAGGTGGACGGCGAACCTGGTGCCCTCGGCCGACGCTGCGGCGAGGCCGGTGATGTTGCGCGCCAACACTTTCGCCAGCGGTTTGCGGGCCGGTCCCGGTGCCTTGGCCAGCAGCACCAGCTCGGCCGGCACCTCGATCTGGAAGATCGTGTTCGCGCCGGTGATGGCGGCGACGGACCGGATCTCCGCCAGCGTCGCCTCGGTGAAGGCCCGCCGGTTCCGCAGCGCGGCCCGCGGTCCGAGGGCGAACATGGCGACATCGAAAGCGCCGGGCACACCCTCCTGGAATGCCAGGCCCGGCCGGCCGGCGGCCGCGATCGCCTGCTGGAAGTCTGGGAAGCTGGCCCGCACCGCATCGACGTGCCCGAAGTCCAGGGAGGCGCCGTACAGGGTGCTGCCCTTCTTCACCCGCATCCGCGGGATCTTGTCGTAGTCGGACCAGTCGCCCTGCTTGGTCAGCTCGAGCGACGGGTGGCTGCGCAGGCCCTCGATCACCGGGATCACCCAGTTGCGGCGCTCACCGGTCTCGCCGTCCGGCAGCGACTTCAGGAACGGGCCGAGAATGTCCAGCGCGGTCGTCATGGCGTCCTTCGCCGTATCGCCTGGCAGGCTGCCGACCAGATGTGCGGTGCGTTGGGCCATCACAAACCTCCACGTCGACGGGGCAGGTTCAGCGTAGAGATCCAGGCACCCGCTGGACAGAGCTGCGACGATGGCGCACGCCGCGACAATGTTGTCGCAGACTGCTAGCATCGTGGGCATGAGCACTCTCTACCTGCGGAACGTTCCGGACGATGTGGTCGCGCGCCTGGACACGTTGGCCCGTCGTGCGGGAATGTCGGTGTCGGCACTCGCGGTTCGCGAACTCGCCGCAGCCTCGAGACGAGCCGACAACCCGGCGCTGCTGGACGACCTACCAAACCTCGGCGTGCCTGTCGTAGACGTCGTTGCTGGTCTGGCGGCCGACCGCGCCCACCGATGATCGTCGTCGACGCCTCTGCCGCCGTGGCTGCCCTGCTCAATGACGGCCAGGCCCGAGCCCAGCTCCGCAGCGAGGAGCTGCATGCCCCGCACCTCATCGATGTGGAGATCGCGCACGCGATGCGTCGGCTGGTGGCGGCCGGCACGCTGACCGCAGCGCAGGGTCGGTCGACACTGGACACCTGGCAGCGCATCGGTATCAGTCGATCGCCGGCCGTCGGATTGCTGCCCCGGATCTGGGAACTGCGCGACACCGTCACCGCCTACGACGCCAGCTACGTCGCTCTGGCCGAGGCGCTCGAGTGCCCGTTGCTGACCGCCGATGCGCGGCTGTCCCGCGCTCCTGGAATCAACTGCTTCATCACCATTGTCCCGGGATGACGGGCGGGAATCAGGGGCAGGTCAGAGCGTCGATGTAGATCACAAGCGATCTTCGCGCTCGGCGTCCCACAGCTCGGCGTTGCTCAGTTCACCGGGGTTGATCGGTATCGGACGGGGATGGCGCAATCGGTCTGGGGGTGTCGCTGCCTCGACGTCTGTCCAGACCTCGGTCATCTCGGCGATGAGCTCGTCCCGCAGGGTGATGAAGGTGGCCACCTCGAAGTGCTTGAGCTGATCGTCGACGTAGCCGGTAACGTGCGATCGTCCGGCCGCGCGGCCTCCGGATCCAATGCAGTCCTGCAGGACGAGATGATCGAAGCCGGGGTATTCGGCGTTCAGCCGCACCCACGAGTCGCGATCGAAGACCTCACCGGTATGAACGAAGCGGCAGATGAAGTTCTCGTGCAACAGTCCCGGTAGCGCGTCCCAGGAATGGGTGTCGAGGACCTCGGCCAGTCGGGTCATCATCGTCGCAGCGTTCAACTGCTCGTCTTCCGTATCCGCGGCGGTCCCAGCACGGTGAGCGGCGGCAGGTCGCCGACGAACTTCTCCAGCTCGACCATCGCGTGCTGGCCGGTGGTGCCCTGCCCCAGCAACGACGTCCCGACATCGGTGGTCAGCACATTCGGGTTGCCGTGCAAGCAGTTTCCGTCCTCATCCGGGTCGTACCAGGCGCCCGTCGACAGCTGGACCACGCCGGGCGCCAACTCCTCCGACAGCATCGCCCCGGCCAGGCACCAACCCTTGGCGTTGCGCAGCCGCACCACGTCACCATCCGCAATTCCGCGGGTCGCCGCGTCGACAGGGTTGATCCGCACCGGCTCCCGGCCGGCGATCTTGGACGACTGCGAGTACCCGCCGACGTCCAACTGGCTGTGCAGCCTGGTCTTCGGCTGGTTGGCGATCAGGTGCAGGGGGTAGCTGTCGGCGTTTGCCCAGTCGGCGGGTTCGAACCAGGTCGGGATGCCGGGGCAATCCGGGTAGCCGAACCCCTCGATCTCGTCGGACTGCAGGTGGATGCGGCCACTCGGGGTGCGCAGCGGAGCGCCGGATGGATCGGCCCGGAAGCCGGCCAACATCACCTGAGTGTCCGCACTCGCCGGCACCGGCAGCGGCTCCCCGGCCGCCCAGAACTCCTTGAAGCTGGGGAGCGTCACTCCGCGCCGCGCCCCGGTGTCCACCCAGCCGGAATACAAGTGGGCCAACCATTCCAGCGGTGTGCGGCCGGCGCCGAACTGCTCGGCGAAGCCCATCCGCTCGGCCAGCCCGTGCAAGATCGCGTAGTCGTCCCTGGCCTGCGCGTACGGGGCGACCATCGCCGGCATCGGGAACAGCTCCGTCTCGGCATTGCCGGCGCCGAGGTCGTCCCGCTCCACCGACAACGTCGCCGGCAGCACCAGATCGGCATGCCTGGCCGTCGAGGTCCACATCGACTCGTGCACCACCACGGTGTCCGGGCGGCCGAACGCGGTGCGCAGCCGCTTGAGGTCCTGGTGGTGATGGAACGGGTTGCCGCCGGCCCAGTACACCAACCGAATGTCCGGGTACCGCAAGCGTTGTCCGTTGTAGTCGTACTCGCCGCCTGGATCCAGCAGCATGTCGGCGACCCTGGCCACCGGGATGAACGTCTTCTCCGGGTTGTGCCCGGCCGAGAACCTGGGCAGGTTCAGCAGCATCGGCGGGTGGCCGACCAAATTGGTCGAGGCATAGCCATGGCCGAAACCTCCACCAGGCGAACCGATCTGGCCCAACAGTGCCGCGACTGCCAGCCCCAGCCACACCACCTGCTCGCCGTGCGGCTGCCGTTGCATCGACCAGCTCATCGAGATCATCGTGCGGTGGGTCGCCATGTCCCTGGCCAAGGCGAGGATCGTCGCGGCCGGAATTCCGCACCGCTCGGCAGCCCACTCCGGTGTCCGGTCTGCCACCGACGCGGCGAACGCCTCGAATCCGACGCAGTGTGAGGTGACAAATGCTGCGTCATAACGCTTCTCGGCGATCAGCGTGTGGGCCAGTGCCTGCAACAGCGCGCCGTCGGAACCCGGCCGCACCGCCAGCCAGTCGGCCTCCGCCTCCTCAGGCATGTCGTCACGCAGCGGGCTGACGCCGACGAACCGGCAGCCGTTGCCGCGGATGGTGCGCAACCAGCCGACCAGGTCGTGCCGCACGTTGCCGCCGCTGGCGACCGCAGTGTTCTTGCGCGGCAGGCCGCCGAAGGCGACGAACAGCTCGGTGTGCTCGGCGATCACCGGCCAGCTGGTGGCCAACGACTCCCACACGTGCTCTCCGACGAACACTCGCGGCAGGAACGGCTGGCTGGCACCGTAGGAGTAGTTGTTGACCGACGAGGCGAAACCGCCGGCCAGCGACAGGAACCGCTTGAGCTGGCTCTGCGCGTGGTGGAACCTGCCGGCGCTGGCCCAGCCGTACGACCCGCCGTAGATCGCGGACGGCCCGTGGTTGTCCCGCACCCTGACCAGCTCAGCCGCCAGCAGATCCAACGCAACATCCCAATCCAGCGGCACGAACTCGTCGCGGCCGCGACTGTCGGTGGGGCCCGGTCCGCCGTCCAGCCAGCCTGCGCGCGCGTAGGGCCGGTCGATCCTGGCCGGATGTTGTTGCGCGGCAGCGATGTTCTCGATGATCCGATGCGGATCGGGGTCGCCGGCATACGGCCGGACGGCGCTGAGCGTGGTCCCGTCGGTGTCCGCCTCGAAGGCGCCCCAATGGGTGATATGTAGCCGCTTCACCACTTGAGTTTAGGCGCGCCGGTAGCCCCGGTGAAGCCCTTCTGCAGAGTGAATCGCGGGACCGGCAACAGATCGCGAAATTTGGCGGTCCGTGGCATACAAGCGCGGTCGAGTTCTGGCGGAGAACCTTTACGCTGTCATGTCTTTCGGTATCTGGGCTTCCAGCTCACCCTGCAGCCGAGTGAGGTCGATGCCGGCCCCGACGATCAGTTGGATGGCGAGGCCACCGCCGCCGTCCAGCATTCCGAGCAGCAGATGGCCGTCGCCGCCGTAGGGATGGTGCAGGCGTTCGGCAGCCCGCAACCCGAGTTCCAGCGACTTCTTCGCCCGCCGGGTGAAGGGGATGTGCCCACTCACCGGCCTGCGGCAGCGGGCGCGACCGGAGCTGCGATTGAGAGCGCCCGCACCGAAGACGGCCTCTACCCGTGCACGAACCGCGGTCAGATCGATCCCG
>JALYXB010000009.1 GCA_030947305.1 Actinomycetota bacterium
GTAGTTTTCGGCTGGGTGTTCGCCTCACATCAGGTCGGCGCGGCGATCGCTGCGTTCCTGGCCGGATTGGTGCGTGACAAGCTGGGCAACTACAACCTGGCTTGGTTCGTCGCCGGTGGGTTGTGCATCGCGGCGTCGGTGATGTGTCTAGCGGTGCGCAGAATCAAGCCGGCGCAGCCCGAATATGCGCCGATGAACTGACGCACAGAGTCTGCTCAGCCCTGGCCTTTTGCGGCCGCCACCGCACCGACACTGCGGCCTCGATACAGCCACCACAGCCCCAGAATCGGCAACACGACCGGGATGAAGCCGTAGCCGGAGCCGTAGCGCGACCAGACCGTGTCGTGCGGGAAGGCGGCCTTGTCGATCAGCGATGCGGTGCCGATGGCCAGCACTCCGATCAACTCGACGCTGCATGCCACCCAGGTCAGCGGCCGCGACCACGGCCGGAAGGTGAAAAAGCCGACGGTGGCGGCGATGTAAACCACCCCGGATAACAGCGACAGCGAGTATGCCAGCGGGGCGGTGTGGAACTGAGTGCCCAGCTGGACCGCCGCCCGCGAGGTGGCCGCCAGCGCGAAGATCGCGTACACCGTGCCGAGCAGTCGTCGGTTTCCCGTCCGGTTGGGTGCGGCCGTGGCTTGTGGAACGGGCCTTTGCGTGGGTGATCCGTCCTCGGTTGAACTTTCGTTCCTTGAACTCTGGTCAGCCATGTGATCCCCAAATCTGTTGCAAGCGCAGTGTCATCACCGCGACGACAACGGTGGTGAATCCCAGGGCGATGCAGCCCGATCTGGTCCGTTCGAGCCTGGCGAGGTAGATCCCCAGCGGTATCGGGGCGAGGATGCCGATCGAGTAGGCGATCAGGGTCACCGGTTCGACGACAGGGGTGTGCGGCAACCGGATCCAAAGGATCGCCGACTGCACCAGGGCGGCGGCCTCGAGTGTGATCGACGCCACCAACTGGGCGGCGTTCGCCGGCCTGCGCAGGTAGGCCTGCACGGCGGTCCAGCAGCCGATGGCGAGGCCGATACCCACGATGGTCAGTGCGAAGGCGGTGATCACAGCGTCATCTGGTCCTTGCTCGATTCGGTCGGCCCACCGAGCATGGGCGCGCTCCACCTGCGCTGGTGTCGCAATCGACGGTAGCCGACCCCGGCATTGCTACCGTCGCTGTGTGTCCACCCGTGCCGCCGGCCGTTCCGCCGTTTCCGGATGGCTGCTGATCGGGTTGCTGCTGGCTGCCGGTGCCGGCATCGCCCTGGCCGCCGCGATCGGGGCCGCGAAGCCCGACGTGGCCGGCACCCTGGCCGGGGTCACCGGCGCGGCCTGGGTCGCGACGCTGCCCGGGCTGGTCGCGGCCGGTTTCACGCTGTTCAGTCAGCGGGCTGGTCTGGCCGTCGCGGCCGGGGCCGGCATTGCCGGGGTGGCTCGGTTGGTGGCAGACCTATCGGTATTGGCGCAGCCGGAGTCGGTGGCCCGTCCCGAACTGTTCTACCCGTTGAGCGGACGGGCATACCCGATCGTTGCCGGCGCCGGCGCGGTGCTGCTGCTGATCGCCGATCTGTTGATGGTGGCGGCCGGGGTGGCGGCGGCCCGGCTGCTGGCTCAGGACATTCGTGACCAGAATGAGCTGCTCGTCACCGGGGGCGCCGATGCGGCGGACGAGCTGGGCGGCGCCATCGCCGGCGGCCATCCTGCGGATCCCGCCGGACCGGATCGGCGGCTGGACGATGTGGTGATGCCGGCACCCGTGCGCAATGCTCGGATGCTGGCCGTCGGCTTCGTTGCGGTGGCGATTCTCGGCTTCGCCGCCGCCCAGATTCCCTATGCGGGCGGCTATATCGACGCCCGGCTGTCGGTGCCTGGCACCGATGCCGGGTCCTTCATCGCGCCGTTCTTGTTGGCAGTGATCGGCGTCGGTGCCTTGATGGTGGCCGGTACGCTGCCGCGCAGCGTGGCGATGGCGTTGCTCGCTGGGGTGGCCGCGGTGGCGGCAGTACCGGCCCTTGTTGCGCTGATCGTCGGCTGGAGTGCTGCCCCGGTCGGTGTGACGTCCGCCCCGGCCTGGGTGCTGGTCGGCGCAGTGGTGTTGCTGCTCGCCGGTCTGTTGACCAGGGTCCGCTGGCGCGGTCAGGTCGGCGCCGCGGGCGATGGCGACGTGGCTGCCGACGCACATCACCACGCCGATCACGGTGCCATCGAACGGGCGACGGCTGCTGCCCGCGACGATGCGCCGGCCAGGGTCCGGCCACTGTCGGTGGTGGCAGCGGTGCTGGCGCTGCTGGCGGCCGCGGCACTGATCGTTGCCTCACGGGTCCCGTTGCTGCTACTCAACGGTCAGTGGGAACCGTTGGGCGCCAACGGTTTCCGAACCGAGAGTTCAATGACGCGGGCGTTCCTGCTGGCCGGCATCCTGCTGGTCATCGTTGCAGCTGCTGCCCTCGCCGGCCGCTCGCCGATCGGCAAGTTCGGCAGGGGAGCGCTGATCGTCGGGTGGGCCCCAGCTGTCTGGGCTCTCGCTGCGCCGGTGTTGGCACTTGGCCAATTCGCTGGCGGTGCTCAACAGGCGAATGCCGTTGCCGGTCCTGGTTCGCCCATCAGTTCCGCCGACGTCGCGGACTGGACGGGCGGGCCGGGTCTGTGGCTCGGTGTCGTCGGAGCGGTGCTGGCCATCGCCGCTGCCGTGGTGTCGGGCATTGCCGCGTCCGGGGAGCAGCACGAGGACGGCACCATCGTCGACGATGACGGCGCCGACTCCAGCAGGCGCAGCCGATGGGCGATCGCCGGTGTGCTGGTGGTGGCCTCGGTGATCGCGTTGACGTTCCCGGTCTACAGCACTACAGCCGCTCGCTCCACAGCACTGTTCTCGCTGGCCGGAAACGACGTCTGGGGTGTCTGGGCGGTATTGCTTGCGGTGGTGATCGCGGCAGTGGTGGCCGCCGTCACTCGATACGGGGAGATCGCAGTAGGGGCGTTGCTGGCAGCGGCCGCGGCGGTCGCACTGCGGACGTTTGTTCCGGCCGCGACCACGGCGTCACCAGGATATCGGGCGTCGGCCGGGATGGTGACCGGCTGGATACTCGCCATGCTGCTGGTGGCCGGCGGGGTAGCGGCGTTTCTTCTCGCCAAGGGCGTCTCCTCGGCAGAGCCGCAGCGTCCGGTGGCGTCCACCAGCAGCCGCCGGAAGTCTCCTGCCGCCCCGCAAGCGAAGCGGGCCGGCGGTGCCGCGG
>JALYXB010000018.1 GCA_030947305.1 Actinomycetota bacterium
GAATACCACCGTGACCACCGACCTGCAGGGAGTGAGTCGACAGCGGACCGTACGCGCCGCCTGCCAGCCTGGTATCCAGGATCCGGCTGGCCGGCAGCGGCTGGTAGGCCCCCGGCAGGAGGGTCAACGCGCCGCCTTCGAAGTACCCGGCCACATCAGCGACGAGATTCACCGGCTGCGTCGAATTGTTGTAGAAGCTTACACTTCCCGCCGAGTTCAGCTGCGCGAATACCGTATTGGCCACGTCCCGGCCCTGCACAAAGTTCAGGCTGGAGGTGTTAGGGCGGGAGGTTCCGGTGGGGTACACGGTGATGTTGCCCGCCGCGCCGCCGCCGGTCGCGGTGAGGTCGAGATTGACCGCCTCGACGCTGTTCGCCGGAACGCCGCCCTTACCCTCCACCACCAGGGAGATCGTGCCGTGCGCCGGGATCTTGGCGAGGGGAGCGCCGGTGCCGTAGCGGGTGTCGAGAATGCGGGAGGGGTTCAGCGCATGGTAGGCGCCGAGGATCCCATCAAGCGGCAAGGAATCACAGGGGGTGTCCCCGATCACCGGATTGAGGATGTTGCCGAGTAGGTCGACAACTTCGAAGTTGACGCCGGTCGGCGGCAACGGCCCGGTGAGCGGGATCAGGAGGTTGTCAAGGCTGATGGTGCCCAACGGCCCGAGGGTGAGCTGAAGGCTCTCGCCCAGAAGGGTTCCGTTCGAGTCGTAGACCTTGACGAAGACGGGGCCGACACCCAGCAGCGTGGTGACCGTGCCGGCCAGGCCGACCGAGATGTCGCCACCCGCAGTGTTGACGCAGGTACCGACCAGCGGTTCGCTGGCCGAGGCCGGAGCCGCGGTGAGGATGCCGCCGGAAAGGGCCAGCGCCGACGCGGCGACGACGGCCAGGGTGGACCGGCGGAGTCGGCTGAGCCGAGGTGGTGGAGCAGTTTTGTTCATGGTCGCTTCTCTCGTTTTGGACCGGATGGTCAGGTGCTGGGGAGTGCGGCCAGATGAGCGCGTCATCACCCGTTCAGCGGTATTGGGCCAACACCGCAGTGAGCCCGGAGGGAAGCCGAATCATCTGTGCCACACCAGGGTTGGGGTAGTAGGCGGAGCGTAGAACCGCGGCCTCGTTCGTGGCAATAGCCGGACCAAACGAGGGCGATTCATCCGTTCGGCCGCAGACACGCGCAGTATTGATGACGCAGCGAAAATAGGCCTGCAGGGCCTTTTGGGGCTCCCGAACGGTGGGATTGATTACGTGGAGTAATCAGACGACCGAACGGGCGGGGCGAAAAATGTGGAGTTTTCGGTGCGCAACTAAAAAATCACCCTTCTGTGTATTCTTCACGCCCGACGGAGAGCGGATAAAGATTGGGTTACGGTCGGTAGTAGCGCAAGCTAATTCTTAGCGTTCGGGCCACACTGGGAGACTTCTGTCACTTCCAGCCATCGGTTCCACAGCTTGATCAGTCCCAGGGTCCAGGCACGCCGAGATCGTGCAGCGTGGTTGATCCCCGCTTGACGCGGCATCACTGCGCCGAGCGAATGCTGCGATCCGAGACGGGAGCAGGCGTTGCCAGATCCAGCGTTCAGCACAGAGGTTTCCACCAGCCGGCCGGGCCGGCTTCCGCGTCGGCCGATCGGCTGGTGCCCGATCGCCGCGTTGCTGATCGCCGCGTGGCTGACCATCCTGGCTGCCACCCCAGCCCACGCGGTCCCAGCGCGGCCCGACACCGCAGCCATGGCTGCGGCTGCCGCGCCGCTCACCCCGCAGCAGGCTGTGTCGTCGGGGGCCGCCTACGGCGCCGCCCGCGGCATCACCGAGCGCGTCGCGGTGATCGATCGATCCAGCGGAAAAGTATTGGCGCGGACCGCTAATGCCGACGATCAGGTTGCCAGCGAGTCCATCGTGAAACTGCTCATCGCCGTGTACTACCGCGTTCGGTACGGCAGTGGAATGTCGGCAGGTATGGCCGGCGCGCTCGGCCGGATGATTCGGTGCTCCGACGACTCCATCGCGTCGGCCTACTGGACCAACGGGATCGTGCCGGCCATGGCGGCCCGCTACGGTCTACTCCACACCACCAACAATCCGGGGAACCCTGGACACTGGGGCGCGACTCACCTCACCGCGGACGACGTTGCACGATTGCTGTATCGGGTCGGCAAGGACCCCGCGATCAGCTCATGGCTATTCCCGAACATGGTGGCGGCCTCGGCTCGCGGCTGCGACGGCTTCAACCAGAATTTCGGGATGAACGCCATTGCCGGCGCGGGCTCCAAGCAGGGCTGGGGCTACGACAACTGGACCGGTCAACCCGCCTCCATCCATTCGGTCGGATTCACCGCGAAGTATGTGGTGGCGATTCTGCAGACGGGCGATGCCAGCAGATACGGCGCCATGCCGGCCACCGCGACCCATACCGCCCGGCTGATAACGAGTGCTGTCGTGCCACCGGTGTACCCACGCTATTCCAAGCGTTGGGCGGACCGGTTCACCTCGTCGCTGTACCGAACCCTGTTGAGCCGGCCGATCTCCTCCCCGTCACAATCGGTGTCGTTGCAACGCGGCACGAAGGGCAAACGGCAGGTGTCGGCGGAGATCTCCACCTCCGACGAGCGGCGCCACCGGTTGGTCAACACGGTCTACCTGGATTGCCTTGGCCGCACCGCAGACCGGGCCGGGTCGGCGCGCTGGTCCAGCCGGCTGGCAAGGGGGAACCTGCGGGATGTGTACGCAGGGCTGTGTGCGTCGACGGAGTCCTACAACAGGTCCGGTCGCCGCGTGCGGGCCTGGGCACAGCAGGCACTGAAGGACATCTGGAAAATCCATGCCAGTCCAGCACAGATCAACTTCTGGGCGAACCGGGCCGCTCGCTCGGGTCTGACCGCCGCGGTAATGCAGATGACGGCGGATGCCCATTTTCGCCGGCTGTGGATCGACCGGACGTACCTGGCCATGCTCGGGCGGCACCCGGACACGTTGGCGCTGGGGCATGTCGGCGACGTGATGGCGGCCCGCGGCGCGTTCTCGCTGCCGGTAATGATCGCGATGTCCAAGGAGTATTGGGCGCGCCGAGTCGCCTGATGGTGCGGTAACGATTGCCGGCCAACAGCGGGATCGGGCCTCAAAATAGGATCGACGGATGACGAGCACAGCCGAAGACGAAGTGGTCGAACTCTGCAGCGAGCTGATCCGCATCCCATCGGTGAACACCGGTGAGCCCGCGACGATCGGGGACGAGGAGGCCAAAGCAGCCAAGTACATCCAGCGCAAGCTCGAGGAGGTCGGCTACTCCACCCAGTACGCCGAATCGGTTCCCGGCAGGGGAAACGTCGTTGCCCGGCTGGCCGGCGCCGATCCCGACCGCGGCGCGTTGCTGATCCACGGGCACGTCGACGTGGTGCCGGCCAACGCTGCGGAGTGGGCCGTCGATCCGTTCTCCGGCGCGGTGCAGGACGGATTTGTCTGGGGCCGCGGCGCTGTGGACATGAAGGACATGGTGGCGATGACTCTGGCCGTCGCCCGAGACCTCAAGCGCCGCAACGTTATTCCGCCGCGAGACCTGATCTTCTGCTTCGTTTCCGATGAGGAGGCCGGTGGCCTGTACGGGGCCGAGTGGCTGGTGGACCACCACCCGGAGTGGTTCACCGGGGCCACCGAAGCAATCAGTGAGGTCGGCGGGTTCTCCGTCACCATCGACTCCCAGCGGCGTGCCTACCTGGTGGCGGCCGCCGAGAAGGGTGTCGCGTGGGCGACGCTGACGGCAACGGGACGAGCGGGCCACGGCTCGATGATCGCCGAGGACAACGCCGTCACCCACCTCGCCGAGGCGGTCGCCAGGTTGGGCAGGCACCAGTTCCCGATCGTCCGTACCGCCACCGTCGATGCCTTCCTGTCCAGCATCACCGAGCTGACCGGCCTGGAGTTCCCCGAGGACGATCTGGAGGGCGCGATCGGCAAACTCGGCCCGGTCTCGCGGATCGTCAATGCCACTGTGCGCAACACCGCGAACCCGACGACGCTGACCGCCGGCTACAAGATGAACGTGATTCCGTCGACCGCGCAGGCCACCGTCGACTGCCGGGTACTGCCGGGCCAGCTGGAGTCCTTCCAGGCCGAGGTGGCCCAGATCGCCGGCGACGGCATCGAGATCGACTGGTTCATTTCGCCGCCGCTTGAGTACCCGTGGGAGGGTCCGCTGGTGGAGGCGATGAAGAAGGCCATCCGCGACGAGGACGCCGACGGCTACCCGATTCCGTACATGTTGTCGGGTGGCACGGACAACAAGGCCTTCTCCAGGCTGGACATTGCCGGGTTCGGTTTCTCCCCGCTGCGGCTGCCGGCCGATCTGGACTTCTCGGCGCTCTTCCACGGTGTGGACGAACGGGTCCCCGTCGACGCCCTCACCTTCGGCACCCGGGTGCTGCAGCGGCTGCTGCTGAGCTGCTGAGCTGCTGAGGACGCCTCACCCACGGGGTCCTCCGGAGGTTGTCGGGCTCCGGCCACCGTTCGTCACCGCCGTCAGCCCGCGCAGCTGGCCGAGTCAGGCAGTGAGTCCCGGTACCAAGCCATGCTGAGGGCGCCGGCGTAGCCACACCCTGCGGGTGCCGTCCGAGAATTTCAGCACCCTGGCGAGCTCCCAGCCGGAGTATTCGGCCTGGATGGTGAGCATCGTGGTGGCGGCCGACCGTGACACCGTCGGATCGAATCGCAGCGGCGCATACTCGTACTCGTCGGCCATTGCACCTCCTGGTTCTGCGGTCCAGTGTGCCTAGGTCCACCATTGTGGTGGTGATCACGGCAGTGGACCCGCGACACGCGGGGCGGGTGTCCGACATGCCGGGCAGCGCCTCATGATCATTCCGGGGTGGGCGACGCGACCGGGTCCGGCGGCCGCATCAGGTGCTGCAGCAGCGTGCGGCGGGGCTTCGCGCCGACCTGCCGCACCGCCCTTGCCAGCGCCGGTCCGGCGGCATGCACAACAGACAGGTGACGCCGCGCCCTGGTCAGCGCGGTGTAGACGAGCGGCCGCGACAGCATCATGCCGGCTTCGGGCGGCATCACCGCGACCACCGCGTCCCACTCAGAGCCCTGCGCCCGATGCACCGTGATCGCCCAGCCGTGCAACAGATCACCGATCGCCTTACCGGTGATCTCGGCCTCGCCGCCGGTGAAGGCGACCCGCAACGACTTCTCGCCGGCGGCGACGATGGTGCCCACCTCGCCGTTGGCGTAGCCGGTGGGCGCGGCATCCAGGTGGTTGGCGGTGGCCACTACCCGGTCGCCGACGTCGAACCCGCGGACCAGACCCGAACCCGGGTTGAGCACCTTCTTCAGTTCCTTGTTCAGGGCCTGGGTGCCGGCCGGGCCGCGATGCACCGGCGTCACCACCTGCAATTCGGCGCCGGACACCTCGAACACCCGCGGAATGGAGTCGGTGACCAGCTGCACCACCCGGTGCGCGCCCTCCGCCGAATTCCTGGCCGGCACTACCACCACCTCCCGGTCCGGATCGTCCACCTGCGGCAACTCCCCGCCCCGGACCGCGGTGGCCAGCCGGGCGATTGCGCCACCCTCGTGCTGCCGGTACAGCGTGCTCAGCTCGGTGACCGGGATCAGCTCCGGATGTTCCAGCGCGCAGTCGACCAGGTCGCCGAGCACCCGGCCAGGGCCGATGGACGGTAGCTGGGCCGGATCGCCGACGATCACCAGGTGCGCCTTGGCCGGCAGCGCCGAGATCAACGCAGCGGCCAGTTCGACATCGAGCATCGACGCCTCGTCCACCACCACCAGCTGCGCCGGCAGCCGACGGTCGGAGTTGTACTCGAAGTCGACCACCCCGGGGCGAGCACCGAGCAGCCGGTGGATCGTCGATGCCGGATGGCCGGCCAACTCCTCCAGCCGCTTGGCTGCCCTGCCGGTCGGCGCGGCCAGCGCGATGTCCACCGTGGCGCCGGCACACAGCGCCACGATCGCCGATACCGTGCGGCTCTTGCCGGTGCCGGGACCGCCGGTGAGCAGGCTGACACCGTATTCCGCGGCGTGCGCCACCGCACCGGCCTGCACCGCGTCCAGTCCCTTGCCGGCGGCCTTCACCGCCGCCTTACCGGCAAGCCGGGTGGCCGCCGTCGTCAACGCATGCAACCCGTCAGCGATCGCAGACTCCGCTTCCCACAACGACTTTCGGGCCACCCACAGCTCGCCGGCTGCGGTCGGATCCGGCACGATCGCGACCGTGCCGGCGGCGACGGCGGTCCGCACGCCGGCGTCGACATCGACGCCGAAGGCACGCAGCGACTCGGCCAGCACCGCGGTCGGTGCGGCGGTGTGGCCGTCACGAGCGAATCTGGCCAGCGTCCAATCGACAAGGGCGGCCGACCGCCGCGGGTCGTCCCGCTGAGCGGTGGGGTCAAGCGCCGTTGCCAGCCGATCCGCCTGGGCAACGGTGGCGTCCGGCAGCACCAGCAGCCGCCACGGGTTCGTCTGCAGCGATGCGGTCGCGCCGTCGCCGAGCGCGTCGACCAGCCTTCCTGCCCATCTGGCCGGTAGCTCCAGCGGCACCAGGATCTGCGCCAATTCCCACAGATGTCCGGCACCGATCCAGGAGGTGTACAGCCGGTCCGCGCGTCGCGGGGTGAACTTGGGAACCCTGGTCAATGCCGCGATGGTGACGTCGGCGGGGGAGCGGATGCCGGCCTTGCGGAGCGCCACCACCGCGGCCGACCCGACTCCGGGCCACAGCCCGGCCGCGCAGAACTCGGTGAACACCTCGGTCACTGCGGTGGCCTCAGCCGCTGTCGTCGGAGGAGTCGCCGGTGCCGGTGCCGGTGTCGTCGATGCCGTTGGACACGTCGTCAAGGGCCGCCCTGATCTCGGCCGGCAACACCACGTCCTCGGCGGCCAACGAGCCCAGCAGCTGCGCCGGATCCCTGGCACCGACCACGGCGGATGTCACGCCCGGCGAGTCGCGCACCCAGGCGCAGGCCACCGCCAGCGGGGAGGTGCCGAGCCCGTCCGCCGCGGTCGCGACCGCCTCGACGATCCTGGCGGCGACGTCCGTCCGGTGCCGCCCGACATAACGGGCGTAGTGCGGTGACGCCCCGCGGGAGTCCGCCGGGGTGCCGTGCCGATACTTGCCGGTCAGCACCCCGCGACCCAGTGGCGCCCAGGCCAGCACCCCCAACCGGTGCAGGCCGGCAGCGGCCAGCAGGTCCGGCTCCGGGCCGCGCTGAACCAGCGAGTACTCGGTCTGGATACCCGCCAGCGGCGAGCCCTGCGCGCGCATCCAGCTGGCAATGGTTGCGCTCTGCCAGGCGTTGTGGCCGGACACCCCGACATACGACACCCGGCCGCTGCTGACGGCCGTCTGCAGCGCCGAGCAGGTCTCCTCGATCGGGACGGTGGGGTCGAAGCCGTGCACATGCCACAGATCGAGATGGTCGGTGCCGATCCGGGCCA
>JALYXB010000042.1 GCA_030947305.1 Actinomycetota bacterium
AACCACGAACATGGTGCGAAGTCGTGACGGCTCGGAGTGCTCGTCCTCGGCGCAGACCCGGCGCCCGCACAGCCTGCGCCCACTCGAGGCCTCGCCCGGTCGTTGCCTGCCAGCCCCGCCACCCCCAGATTGGACGAGGTTGGTGGTTCGCAACGAACGGGGACGTTGCGAACCACGAACGCGGTGCGAAGCCGCCCGCGAGGGCGCTCGATCCATTCCGCATCAGCACCCGATACGGACCGGTGGCAGGAATGTCGCTGTGCCACGGATTGCTCCGGCGTCGACCAAACGGCGGCGGGCCGCGCAGGCCTGGCGAATGCGCTCCACCAAGGGCGCCGGATCGGCAAGGTCATTCCATCTCACGCGGATGACGAGCCAGCCCAGCTCGGTGAGCCGCTCCTCCCGGGTGTTTCTCGTCGAGCACTACGTCGGTGATGTTCTGCCCGGGCAGCAGCAGATCCGTGTACTTCGACCGGCCGTCGAACTCGATCAGGATGCCGTATGCCAGGAGTGCTAAATCTGTGCGGCCAACGAACTGGCCGTGCTCATCCCGGATCTCTACCTGCAGTTCGGGCTCGGGCAACCCACCACCGCGGATGGCCAGTCGCAGCAAGGTTTCTCCTGGGCTCTCTGCTCGACCGTCCACCAGACGCAAGGCTCGATGGGCGCGCGGAATTCCCTGGCAGAAGCGTGCCGCCGTCAAAGCGGCCGCGATGGATACGGCATCCGTGAGACGGAGACGAAGTGCCGCATCTGCTGCCGCGATTGCGGTTGCGGTGGAATGCGTGCGCCCGACATCCACCACCGTGCGGGCAACAGCAGTGAGGTCGATTCCTCCGGCCGTCGCCCGCCAACCGCCGGGCAGATCGCCAACATGGACTCGACGGCCCTTTGTTCGACGGCTTCCATTACTGCCTGGTCGGGTGAAATGGACCGTCGCGAGCGAAGTTCGGACCAACGGCAAACCGTGCAAAGCGGCGGCGGAGATGTGGCTGACGACTAACCCAGGAGTTCTGGCGGCTTCGGCCCTCACCCGAACCGTGTACTGGAGAGAGGGCGTCAGGGTTTGGTAGGCCTGCGCATCCACGTAGATGCCAGGGCAGATCCGGGTGAGTGCACCGCGGCTCAGCTCGCGTCGTATCTCGGCGTCGGTGAAGCCCTGACTCAAATAGGTGGTCCGGCTGCGAGGTGTGAGCATTGCTGGCGAAGACATGCAGATAACGTGCCACCAGATCCGCAGCTCGAAGGTGGGTCGACTGGATACCTGTGGATCGCCCGGGGTGTGTGGACAACCCCTGCACAGCAGCCTGCTCGTACGCCGCACGGCACCGGTGGTTCGCCACCCGCGGGAGCGTTGCGAACCACCGCGGCGTGCCGGGATCCGCCCCGCTCGCTTGAGGTCAACAGAAGTACATGTTTTAGCCTCGTGGTCTCTGGCCGACAGACGAAGGATGAATCGATGCTCATCTGCGCAACCTGCGCTGTTGAATACGACGAGCCGACCCCCGGGGTCTGCCCGATCTGCGCCGACGACCGGCAATGGGTGCCGGCGGCCGGCCAGCAATGGACAACGCTGCAGGAGCTAGCAGCAGCTGGTCAGCGGCTGAAGTGGCAGGACAACGAACCCGGCCTGATCGGTATCACCAGCGATCCGGGCGTAGGAATCGCGCAAACCACGCAACTGGTCAGCACACCGGGCGGCTCACTGTTGTGGGATCCCGCGGGATACGTGGACGACGAGACGGCGGCTGGTGTCCTCCAACTCGGCCCGGTGCTGGCCATCGCAGCGAGTCACCCGCACATGTTCGGGGTGCAGGTCGAGTGGTCCAAGAGGCTGGGCGGAGCGCCCATCCTGGTTTGTGAGGCGGACCGGCAGTGGCTGGGCCGCAACGACCCTGCCGTCGAGTTCTGGTCCGACCGCAAAGAGATCACCGACGGGTTGACGCTGCTGCAGACGGGCGGTCATTTCGTCGGCAGCAGCGTGGCGATGTGGTCGGCGGGCGCCGGCGGCAAGGGGGTACTGCTCGCCGGCGACACCATCGCGCCCAATCCCGATCGTCGAAGTGTCGCCTTCATGCGGAGCTTTCCGAATCGGTTGCCGCTGTCGGCCGCGGTGGTCCAGCGGATGGCCGGAAAGCTCGAGCAACTGGACTTCGATCGGATCTACGGCAACTTCAACAACACCATCGACGTCGACGGGAAGGCCGCACTGAGGACGTCGGCCGATCGGCACGCCGGCTGGGTGCGCGGCGACTTCGACCACCTCAGTTGACGGCAAGGCAACCACTGGCCCCTGGCGTGACGGTCGTGCACTCCGCCGGGACAATGGCCGGGTGAGTAGTTCGACTGCGGGTTGCCGGGTGGCGTTGGTGTCGATGCACACCTCGCCGGCCGCAATCCCTGGCGCAGGGGATGCCGGCGGGATGAATGTCTACCTCGACGCGCTCGCCGGCCGACTGGTGGGTGAGGGGTTCGCCATCGACCTGTTGACCCGGCGCACCGATCCCGGGCAGCCGGAGGTGGAGGTGCTCCCCAACGGCGCGAGGTTGCTGCACCTGGACGCCGGCCCGGCCGACGAGGTGGCCAAGTCCGACCTGGCTGATCATCTCGCCGAGTTTGCGGCCGCCATCGCCGAGCTCGGGTGCTACGACGTGGTGCATTCGCACTACTGGCTGTCCGGCATCGCCGGTCTCGCCGTCGCCCGTGCCTGCGGGGCGCCGCACGTGCTGAGCCTGCACACCGTCGCCGCCATGAAGAACGCGACGCTGCCGGTCGGCGACGATCCGGAGCCAGAGCGGCGCATCCGGTGGGAGCGGGAGCTGGTGCTGCAGAGCGCCCTGACGATCGCCGCCACCTTCACCGAGGCGCAAGCGATCCGGCGGTTCTACCGGGCCGATCCGGGTCGGCTGGCGGTGGTCGCGCCCGGTGTCGACCGCCAGCTGTTCGTTCCCGGCGGCGGGCCACCTCGCTGGCTTCCGGAGCGGCTGGGAGTGGGCGCTGAGAATCGCGGATACCTGTTGGTAGCAGCCAGGATCCAGCCGCTGAAGGGTCAGGATGTGGCGATCAGGGCGCTGGCCAGCCTGGACAAGTCGAACCGTCCGGTGCTGGTACTTGCCGGCGGCACCAGTCCAGGCTACGAGGACTTCAGGGCCGAGTTGGATGCCCTGGTCGAGTCGAGTGGACTCGCCGGCGAGGTGTGGTTCCTGCCGGCCCAATCCCGGCAGCGGTTGGCCGAGCTGATGCGCGGCGCCACTCTACTGCTGGCTCCGTCGAGATCCGAGACGTTCGGGCTGGTGACCCTGGAGGCCGCCGCCAGCGGCGTGCCCTCGGTGGTGCCGGCGGCAACCGGGCTGGCCGACGCCGTCCGGGACGGGGTGTCCGGTGTCCAGGTCGAAGGGTTCGACCCTGACAGTTGGGCCGCCGTCATTCGCCGGCTGCTGGCAAGCCCGGAAACCCTGGCAGCACTGCAGGTCTCCGCCAGAAAGTATTCGGCCGGATTTGGTTGGGACAAGGTGGCGCGAGAACTCGGCGACCACTACCGGGTCCTCGCGGCAAGTGCGCAACCGGACTCATCATGCTCGGGCTGACGGTGCGGCGTGCGCTGCTGGTGCACGCTCACCCGGACGACGAAACGCTGGCCACCGGCGGCACCATCGCTCGGCTGCTGGACGAAGGTTGCTGGGTCGGTGTGCTCACTGCCACCCGCGGCGAGCGTGGGGACGTGGTGCCTGGAACGCTCCGGGACGGAGCCGACCTGGTGCAGACCCGATTAGCCGAACTGGCGGCGGCGTTGGACGCGCTCGGCAGCGTCGAGCACCTCTTCCTCGGTGAGCCGCCAGCAAGGACGAAGGGTGCAACACCTCGCCGCTATGCCGACTCCGGGATGCGCTGGAGCGCAGCGGGTCTGGCCGTCCCGGTCGACGACCTCACGCCCAACAGTTTGACGGCGGCACCGCTGGCGGAGGTGGTCGCCGACATGGTCGCGGCCATCACAGCGACCGCTGCTGATCTGGTGATCAGCTACGACGATGCAGGCGGCTACGGACATCCGGACCACGTGCGGGTCCACCGTGCGGCACTCACCGCTGCCCGAACGGCCGGCGTGCCGTTTGCCGAGGTGCTGCCACCGGCATCGGCGGCGAACCTGCAGGGGGTGCTGGCCCTCGACGTTGGCCGGCAACGCATTCGGGTGACGCGGGCGCTGGGGGCCTACCGCACTCAGCTGGAGCAGGTGGCGGCCGATCATGTTGTGCACGTCGGCGGGCAACGGCAGGACCTACCGACGATCGAGTACTTCCGCCTGTGCTGACTGCGGCCGACGCGTCATTCGTCGCGGGCGCCTTCGGCCGAACCGTCACCACGCCGTCGATATCGCCGAGTTCTTGCGCGGCCGTGATGTCGAGCAATTCTGCGCACTGGTGCGGCAACTGGTGTCCTCTACAGCGCTGGACGGTGAGGCCAACGCAACGGCGCGCAGTGTTCTGCGACCCTACGGCCAGCGCCCCACGGCTGAGCGGACCGCACCGCACAGCGTGGTGACCTTCGGTGCGATGATGCGGTCATGTTCATCGTGATCGCTGCGGTACTGGCCGCGTTGGTGCACGTCTACATCTTCGTCATCGAGTCGCTGCGGTTCGTCACCCCTTCGACGATGAAGGCATTCGGGGTTCGCAGCGCCGAAGAGGCACAGATCATGAAGCCCTGGGCGTTCAATCAGGGCTTCTACAACCTGTTCCTGGCCATCATCGCCGCCGTCGGTGCGGTGGTCTTCGCGGCCGCGGTCGATGGTAGCGCCGAGGAGGCCGTCGGCCGGACGCTCATCTGGGCAGCGGTGGCCGCGATGCTGGGGGCCGCTGTTGTATTGGTCGGCAGCGACCGGAGCAAGGGGCGTGGCGCCGCCGTTCAGGGACTCTTCCCGCTGCTGACGATCATTGCCCTACTGGTGCGTTGACCTACGTCCGCTGTTGTTAGCGTGAGACAACGATCTGACGGCAGGGAGCAACATGGCTGAGCATTATCCACCGGACCTCGACCTCACGCTGTTGGTGAACGGCGAGCGGCACGAGGTGACGCTCGACCCGCGCACCACCTTGCTGGACGCGTTGCGCAACCGACTCGGTCTCACCGGCACCAAGAAAGGTTGCGACCAGGGCGCCTGCGGTGCCTGCACGGTGCACGTCGATGGCCGACGAGTGCTGAGCTGCCTGATGCTCGCGGCGCAGGCCGATGAGCGCCCGGTGCGCACCATCGAAGGTGTTGGTACGCCCAATGATCCGCATCCGATGCAGCAGGCATTCATGGACAACGACGCCTTCCAGTGCGGCTACTGCACGCCGGGTCAGGTGATGTCGGCGTTGGCTCTGGTTGAGGAGGGTAGGGCGGGCAGCGATACCGAGATCAGGGAGTTCATGTCCGGCAACCTGTGTCGCTGTGGCGCCTATCCGCACATTGTGAATGCGATCAGGACAGCATCAGGGCAGTTGAAAGGGTCCGAATCCTGATGCGCCGCTTCGACTATGCCCGCGTCCGAACGGTAGCCGAGGCCGTCACCGCCGGTGCCGAGCCCGGTAGCCACTTCCTGGCCGGCGGTACCACCCAGTTGGACCTGATGAAGGACGGCGTACTCACCCCGTCCAGGCTGGTCGACCTCACCGCCCTGCTACTGCGCGAGATAGCCGTCGGCGTCGGACCACACGGCCGAACGCTCACCGTCGGGGCGTTGGTGACGATGGAAGAGCTTGCGGTCCGTCCGGAGCTCGATGGGGTGCTGGTGATTCGCGAGTCGCTTCTTGCCGGTGCCTCGGTGCAGCTTCGCAACATGGCCACCATCGGTGGGAATCTGTTGCAGCGTACTAGATGTCGCTATTTCCGGGATCCCGAAGTGGCGCGTTGCAACAAGCGTGACGCCGGATCGGGCTGCGCCGCGGTGGCGGGCCACGCCAGGATGCACGCCATCCTCGGCGCCAGCCAGAGCTGCATCGCGGTTCACGCCTCCGACCTTGCTGTCGCGTTGGTCGCCGTCGGTGCCTACCTGCACATGACCGGCCCGGCGGGGGAGCGGATGGTGCCCCTGACTGAGTTCTACACGCCGGCGGTCGACGATCCAACAACCGAGAACGTGCTTGAGGTCGGCGAATTGATCACGGCGGTGACGATCCCCCTGCCGGCCGCTGGCAGTCGGTCCGGCTACCTCAAGGTCAGGGACAGGGCATCGTATGAGTTCGCGCTGACCTCCGCGGCGGTACTGCTGGATGTCGATGACGGACAGATCCGTTCTGCCGCAATCGGTCTCGGTGGCATCGGCACGGTGCCGTGGCGAGCACAGCGCGCGGAGTGGGTGCTGACCGGCGCCGCGGCGAACACGGCGACGTTCAGGGCAGCGGCCGATGCCGAGATCACCGACGCCTTTACCGTTCCCGGCACCGCATTCAAGGTCGAGCTTGCCAAACGCACGCTGGTCCGGCAGCTGGAAACCGTCACGGCCCAGCGATCGGCGGACCCCCGATGACGACCACCGAGTCACGCGACACCACGACAGGGACCAGGGGCCGCACCGAGATCGGTGCCGGTATCAACAGGGTGGACGGCCCGCTGAAGGTTGCCGGGCTGGCGCCCTACGTCAACGACTTCGCCCCCGACAACTTGTGCCATGGCGCGCTGGTACTGAGCCCGATCGCCGCCGGCCGGATCACCGGAATCGACACCGCCGCCGCCGAGGCCGCGCCGGGCGTCATCGCCGTTCTTCACCACCTGAATGCCCCGGCATTGGCCGACACATCCGTCAAACCGCCCCCGCCGTTCCAGCACACGCAGATCAGCCACCGGGCGCAATACCTCGCGCTGGTGATCGCCGAGACTGCTGAACAGGCAACGGATGCCACCCGGTTGGTGCACGTCGACTACGCCCTCACCGATCCACTCGTCGACCCGCACGATCCGCGCGCTACGCCCGAGGAGGACATCTTTGGCTCCGACACCGACCGCGGCGACCCCGATGCGGCATTCGCCGTCGCCGAAGTGGTGATCGACGCGGTCTACACAACGGCGGAGAACACCAACAATCCGCTCGGCCTATTCGCCACCATCGCCTGGTGGGACGGCGACAACGTCACAGTCCGCGACGCCACCCAGGGGCCGGCGGGCACCTCCACCGGGCTGGCCAAGATCTTCGGGTTGGCGCCGGCGGCGGTCAGGGTGTTGGCGCCCTACCTCGGCGGTGGATTCGGTGCCGGATTGCGGGTCTGGCCACACATCGTTGCGACGGTGATGGCGGCCAGGATCGTCCACCGGCCGGTGTCGGTGGCACTGACCAGACCGCAGATGTTCACCGGGATCGGTCACCGGCCGAACTCGGTACAGCGGCTGAAGATCGGGGCGCTGGCCGATGGCACGATCACCGCCGTCGAGCACCTTTCCACCATCACCACGGCGATGCATGACAACACCTTCGAGAGCGTCACCGATGGGACCAAATCCGGATATCACTTCCCGAACCTGCGCACCAGGGAGCGGCAGATCAGGTTGAATATCCCGAGTGCCGGCGCGATGCGGGCGCCAGGTGAGGCGCCAGGGAACTTCGCACTGGAGACGGGCATCGACGAGCTGGCCTACGCGCTTGATCTGGATCCAATGGATGTGCGGTTGCGCAACTACGCGAACGTCAACCCCACTAACGGTTTCGAGTGGTCGAGCAAGGCGCTCGACGAGTGCTATTCCCGCGGCGCGGAGCTGGTCGGCTGGCGTGATCGACCACGGGAGGTTGGGCTGCTGCGGGACGACAACTGGCGCATCGGCTACGGGCTGGCCGGCGTGTCGTTCTTCTGGTGGCAGCCGCCGTGCACCGCCGAGGTGACCTTACGGCCTGACGGCACGGTGCTGGTGCAGGCCGCGACCTCGGACATCGGCACCGGCACTTATACGGTGATGGGCCAACTGGCGGCCGAGCTGCTTCACGTTGCGGTATCCGCCGTCACCGTTGAACTCGGTGACTCGGCGATGGCGACGGCGGCTGGCGCCGGCGGCTCCGGGCTGACCGCCGCCCTCGGTAACGCCGTCGCTGATGCCTGTCGCCAGATCAACGAGCGGCGCGGGAAATCCTACGCCGCAATGGATTCGGGCCAGGCCGTTACGGCCATCGGGTCGAGCAAACCACCGGATCCGGCCGAGGTGCAGCTGTCCCCATCGGGTGCTTTCGCGGCCAGGTTTGCGGTGGTGCGGGTGGACGCCGACCTCGGCGTCATCAAGGTCGACCGGCTGGTGTCAGTGGTCGATGCCGGCCGGGTGCTGAACGAGAAGACGGCGCGCAGCCAGATCGTCGGCGGTACGGTCGGTGGGATCGGACATGCGCTGTTCGAGGAAGCACTCACCGATACGGACACCGGCCGGGTCGCCAACGCCACGCTTGCCGACTACCTGGTGCCGGTGAACGCCGACGTCCCGCCTCTGGAGGTGGAGTTCGTCGGCAGCCGCGACCGCTACAACGGCATCGGGGTAAAGGGTGTCGGCGAAATCGGGCTGGTAGGGGTTGCCGCCGCGATCGGCAACGCGATCTTCCATGCGACAGGAAAGCGGCTGCGCGACATCCCATTCAGCCTCGACCGATTGCTGTAGGTGGCCAATTTTGCGGGTCGATCGGCATGACAGCACCTATGCGACGGTGAGTGGCGGCGAGGTGTGGCTCATCATCGGTGCTCAGGGCGCCGGTAAGTCAACAACGGCTGCCCTGTTGGCCCAGACCTTCGAGCGCGGAGTCCATGTGCGAGGTGGCCAGTTCTATCGTTGGGCTGTCCAAGGATGGCGCCACATCGGTGAGCACCCCGGTGATCCTGTTGCTCGCGAGCACCTGCTGCTGCGCTACCGGCTGGCCGCCAGGGTCGCGGACGAATATTGCCGGGCGGGGTTCATCACCGTGGTGCAGGACAACAT